>JAHCIE010000121.1 GCA_026129385.1 Anaerolineae bacterium | reverse complement strand
AGGCGTTCTTGTTGACGGGCGCGCCCCTGCTCGAAACGGCGCTTCTCCTGCTCGCTTGCCAGCAGCAGCGGCGCGACCTCGGTAGGGCGGCGCTGCTCATCCAGCGCCACGTAGACCACGAAGGCGGTGTTGGTGATCGTGCGCTGACCGGTCAGGATTTTCTCGGCGTAAACCGTGACCATAGACTCGATGCTGCTGCGCCCCACGTAGGTGACGCACGCTTCAAGGATGAGCAAATCGCCGACGAGCACCGGCGCGTCGAAGGTCATCGAATCAATGGCGACGGTGACGCAGGGGTGGTGGCAGTGACGCATGGCGGCCAGCGCGCCCGCTTCATCTACCAGTTTCATGATCCAACCGCCGTGGACATTGCCTTGCGCGTTGGCATGTTCCGGCTGCATGAAGGCGCTGAGGACGGTTTGTGATTCTTGGGCTGAGCGTTGATTCATCTCGATCTTTCTTGGCCTGCTTTCGCATAGGCAGCGACTAATTGTGCGGCGGAGGCGCGCCAGCTGAAGCGCGCGGCCTGGGCCTGGCCCAGCCGCCGCGCGGCCGCACGCCAGGCCTGATCGGTCAACCCGCGTTCCAGGGCGGCCGCCAGCGCGTCGGTGTCGTCGGCGTTGACCAGAATGGCCGCCGCGCCGGCCGCTTCGGGTAGGGAGGAATTGTCTGCGCACACCACAGGCGTGCCGCACGCCATCGCCTCAACCACCGGGATGCCAAAGCCTTCGTAGCGGCTGGGGAAGGCGTACAGGTCGGCCAGGCTGTACAGCGCCGGCAGATCGGCCTCGTCCACATAGCCCAGGAAACGAACAAAAGATGCGACTTTTTCTTGCTCTGCCAGGGCGAAGAGGCTTTCGGTCAACCAACCTTTGCCGCCGCCGATGACGAGCGTGTGCGCTAAACCGCTCTGGCGGCGCAGCTGCGCAAACGCGCGGATGAGACGGGGGTAGTTCTTGCGCGGTTCCAGCGTGCCGAGGTAGAGGATGAAACAGGGGGGCAAGCCATATCGCTGCCGTAGCGCCTCGATCTCGGCGGGGGGGGCAGGGCGGTACTGCTCATCGATACCTAGCGGAATGGCAACAACCTTGTCGGGCGCAACACCTAGCAGCCGAATGATGTCGGCGCGGGTGTTGGCGGAATCGGCGATGATGGCGTCCGCGCGACGGACGGACTCGCGGGTGATGGTGGCCACGTAGAGACGGTTCGTCCTGTTGAAGGCGTCCGGATAGAGAAAGACAGTCAGGTCGTGGACGGTCACCACGCTTCGCGCCCCGCGCACGGCGGGCAGGGCGTAGGCCAGGCCGTGGACCAGGTCCACTCCCTCGCGGCGTAGGGCCAGCGGCTGAGCGACCTGCTCCCAGGCGATACGCGCCGCCCGCCGCGACTGGGTCGGCCAGCGCGGGAAGGCCAGGGCCAGGCCGTCCGGCGGGTCGTCGGCCAGGCGGCGGTCGGCCACGAAGGCCGTGAACGCCAGGTGCGGCGCTGCGGCAGGCAGATGAGTCAGCAGCCCGTAGATGTAGCGGTTGATACCCGCGCCTCGGTAGTCTTCCGACAGGGACAGGAGATGCGCGCTCAGGCCGATACGCGAGCGAGTCGAGGTCACGCGCGGTCCTTGCCGTCGGGTTGAACCTTCCATAACAACTTCTGATTATACCACATGCGCCCGTCATTTCAAGGTCAGCGGGCTAGCGAATGTAGTGTAGCGTCTGATAGTCGCGCCGCAGGGCGATCACGGCCTCGCGCACGGCGGTCGGGTCGTCGCCGCCGACAAGCACGCGGGCCATCAGCTTCGCTACCTCAGCCATGCTGTCGGGGGTCATGCCCCAGCGGGTGACCTCCTGGGTGCCGATGCGGATGGCGTTGAAGTCGTTGGGGCACTCCGGCCCCGGTAGGCCGATGCCGCTGACCAGGATGTTGGCGCGCTCCAGCAGGCGCGAGCCGGGCGTGCCGCCGCCGTAGCGTTGGGCGGGCAGGCCGACGTGCTGGCTGGCGGTGAAGCCGCGCCCTTCGACGTGATAGACGGGCACGCCCTGGGCGTCCAGGGCGGTCGCCAGGGCCACGGCGTTATCGATGCACATCTGAGCATAGGCGGGACCGTGCTCGCGCAGGTCCAGGGCAGCGACAATCAGCGCCGCCGTCTTGCTCAGGTCGAAGTTAGCCGTCATGCCGGGGTAGGCGACATACTCGAGCCGCTGAGCCAGGTCGGCATCGTTGGTAAGCACCAGGCCCGATGGTGGGCCGCCGAAGGACTTATACGTCGAGCACGTCAGCAGGTGCGCCCCCTCGGCCAGAGGTTGCTGGAACGCCCCGCTGGCGATGAGGCCCGACATGTGCGCGGCATCGTACACCACGTACGCGCCGACCTCGTCGGCAATCTCGCGGACAGCCGGCACGTCGTAGGGGAACAGGCACATGCTGCCCGCAACCATGATGATTTTGGGCTTCAACGCGCGCGCCTCGCGGGCCAGGCCGTCCAGGTCGACGGCCATGCGCCGCCCGTCGAAGGGGACAGTGCGCACGTCCAGCCCGTACAGCCCGGCCGCGCCGCCCTCGTGGTGGCCGACGTGACCGGCCGCTTCCGGCGGGAAGGCCAGCATCAGGTCGCCGGGGCGCGCGCAGACCATGTAGGCGTACAGGTTGGCAAGGGAGCCGCTACCGACACGATACTCGACGTAGCGGGCGTGGAACAGGTCCTTGAGCACCTCGGCGGCCAGGATTTCGAGCTGTTCGGCATACTGCATGCCCATCTCGTACTTGTCGCCCGGGTAGCCGAGGCTGGGGCGGCTGCCGACACTCGTCGCCAGGAGGCGCACCGCGCGCGGGTTCATGACGTTGGTTCCCGCGTACAGGCTGAGGCACTCGTGGTCCATGTAGCGTTCGTGGTCGTCGAGGAGGCGGTGGACCTCGGCCTCGACGGCATTCGCGTCCAGGGTGCGGTAGGTGGCGGCGCGTTCCTGGATGGCGGTCTCAAGGGGACCGGGCACCCAGGGGCGCGCAGCGGTGTCAACAGGCGCGGTCATGGTGAATCCTCGCTGGTCGAGAAGGTGGGCGCGAATGGTCCAAGTATACCGCCGAATGGCCCCAAGCGGGAAGACGGTACGACTCCGTCATTTGCCCCCACGCTGCAATGAGGGTACAATACCGCCCATGCCTGACCCGCATCGTTCCGCCGCACAGATACGGCCGTCGGCGTCCCTCATTGCACTCAGTGCGCTCCTTCTGGCTGCGCTGGCCTTGCTGGCCGGCCTCGCGGCCGCTCCCGTCGCCGCCGAAGGCCCACCGCCTGCCCCCACCGCCTTTTTCGGCCGCGACGTCTCCCCGGTTGCCCCGCTGAATGTGCTCGTGGTCGGCGACTCACTCGCTGGTCCCCTCGCTACTGCGATGGTGGGCGTTGCACGCCGCGACGGCATGCTGCGCGTCACGCGCGATTTCCGCGCCGGTTCGGGCCTCGCCTACCCCCCCTACTTCGACTGGCCGTCGCGCCTGAGCTATCTCCTGGCCGCGAAGGGGCCAGACGCGCTCGTCGTCTCGCTGGGCACGAACGACATCTTGACTATGCGCCGCGACGGCCGCGTCGTCTACGTGGGCACGCCGGGCTGGCAGCAAGAGTACATCGACCGTGTCGGCACAATGATGGACCTGGCCCAGCAAGGTGGCGCGGTGATGTACTGGGTTTGCCCGCCGAGCATGGCTGACCCCTTCCGCAATGAGACGATGGTACTGGTGAGCGAGGCTATCCAGGAGGCCGCCGCCACCCGCCCCTGGGTGCATGTGGTGGATGTCTGGCCCCTCTTCACCGACGACAATGGCGAATATGCGGGCGCGCTGCCCAATCGAGACGGCGAGTGGATGCAGGTTCGCTCTACTGACGGCGTGCATCTGACAGCGGCGGGCGCCGCGTGGATGGCGACCGCCGTCTACGAGCAGATGCAGCGCGACTGGGACGGCCAGCCCTATGCCCCGGTTCACACCGACTACGCCGCCAGCCGCGCCGTCGCGCAGGTCGAAGCCACCCCCGCCCCCACCCCGACGCCCACCCCCCAACCTCAGCCGGAGAAGAAAAAGAAGAAGTAGCGGGGTGACGAAGGACGAGAGACGAAGGACTAAGCCACCTTGACAGACAAGCGAGCGGGCGTATAATCACACCTCACATGTCGGGCCGAGCAAGCGTACACATACTTTTCGGGGCGCCCGGGGCGGTTGAGTAGCCGCCGGGAAGGTATGGGGTGCAGCGATGGACAACACGAGGGATAGGCCGGCCCCGAACAACCTGCCCTCACAACTCACCCGCTTCATCGGCCGCGAGCGAGACCTCTCCGCCATTCGCACGCGGCTCCTCGGCCCGACCTCCAATGGACAAGAGTCACCAGAAGGAACGAACCGTCCGGAACGCTTGCTCACCCTAACCGGCGTCGGCGGGTGCGGCAAGACTCGCCTCGCGCTGGAGGTGGCGCAAGGTCTAGCCACGCCGGAAAAGCCTGTTGATACCCTCGTGTTTGACGACGGCCTGTGGTGGATCGAGATGGCGCCGCTGACCGATCCGGCCCAGGTGTCCCGCGCGGTCGCGGCGGCACTTGGGCTCCGCGACACCCCTGATCGAACCGCCACTGAGGCGCTCATCCAGACGCTCAGGCCTAAAAGCACCCTTCTGATCTGGGATAACTGTGAGCACCTAACCCGCGCGTGCGCGCAACTCGCCGGCGACTTGATTCGCACCTGCCCTCGACTCTCGATTCTGTGCACGAGCCGCGCGCCCCTCGACCTGGATGGCGAGAGCCTCTTCCCCGTCCTGCCGCTGGAGGTCGTCAACCTCGATGCTCGGACGCCGCCGACCAACCTGGCCCCGGGCGAGGCGGTCCGGCTGTTTGTTGACCGGGCAGCGAGCGCCCTGCCGGGGTACCGCCTGAACGCCGATAACGCCGCGGCCATCACCCAGATCTGCCGCCGGCTGGACGGCCTTCCCCTAGCGATTGAGTTGGCGGCGCGGTGGGTTCGCGTGCTGTCCGCCCAGGACATTGCCGTGCAGATCGACCACAGCCTGGACTTTCTAGCGACAACATCCGCCGGTGTAGACGAGCGTCATCGCAGCATGCGGGCTGTCCTGGACCATTCCTGGCGCCTGCTAGATGAGGCCGAGCGGGTTGCGCTGGCGGTGTTGTCGATCTTCCGCGGCGGCTTCAGCCGAGAGGCGGCGGATACCGTCGCCGGCGCGACCCTGCCGGTCCTTGCCGGGCTGGTGGACAAGTCCCTCCTGCAACGCATCCCCTATCTAGGCGGCTCGACGCGCTACACCCTGCACGAGTTGGTCCGGCAGTACGCGGAGGAACGGTTGCAGGACGCCGGAGAGGGGCAGGTGGAGCCGGCCCACGAGCGCCATCTGGGCTATTTTCTAGCCCTATGCGAGCGAGCCGAACAGGCATGGGACACGCCGCAGGAAGCTGAGTGGCTGCAGCGACTAAAGGCGGACCAGGATAACATACGACAGGCGCTGCGCTGGGCTATCGATCATGGCCGCGTCGAAGCCGCGCTCCGCATGAACGCCGCCCTGTTCACCTTTTGGATCTACGCCAGTTCGGCGGTCGAAGCCGCCCAGTGGCTGGATGCGGCCCTCAGTCTGCCCTGGGACGAGAGCGTAACGAGTTTGGCCCGCGCCCGCGCCAAGGCCC
Organism: Anaerolineae bacterium; assembly: GCA_026129385.1. GTDB lineage: Bacteria > Chloroflexota > Anaerolineae > Epilineales > JAHCIE01 > JAHCIE01. The sequence goes on along the minus strand of JAHCIE010000121.1, from coordinate 2,730 downwards.
TCAGTGTGGCCGGGTACGCGGCGATTTTTGAATCGGACTTCGCCACAGCGACGGCGTGCTTCGAGGAAGGCCTCGCACTCTACAAGCGCCTGGACGACCGGCGCGGGATTACCTGGTCGTTGCGCGGCTGCGGGTTCGCGGCAACCTTACGGGGCGATGCAGGCACAGCGAAGCCCTACGTCGAGCAGAGCCTCGCCCTATGTCGCCAGGCTCAAGACGACTGGGGCGTTGCCTGGTCCATGCATGATCTGGGGGAGATCGAACTCTCGCGGGGCGACCTGAAGCAAGCGCAGGCTCTGCTCGAGGATGGATTAGCCCGGTTTGACCGGCTTGGCGTTGCATTCGGCTGCTTCTGCGCCTACCTGTGCCTGGGCCTTGTCCACCAGCGCTTGGCAAACTGGCGCCAGACGCTGGTCTGCTATCGAGAGGCCCTCGTGCTTCAAGAGCAGAACAACTATGCCGCCCTCACTGGCGACGCGCTCGAAGGGCTGGCGTGGGTCGCCGTGGCGCTGAACCACCCCACGGATGCGGCCCGCGTGCTCGGTATGGCGGCCAGCTGGCGCGAGATCTTCGGCATTCACCGCTGGCGCTATCGTGAGCCTGACTATGAGCGCTGCCGTCGCGAGACGCAGGCGCGTCTCGGGGCGGGGTGGCAAGCGGAGTGGAATGCCGGCCGCGCTCTGCCTGTGAAACAAGCCATCGCCGAGGCGTTGCTGCTGGCCGAGACGCTGGCTGCGGAGGCTGAGGCCTCTGCCTCCCCCGCTTTGCTGACCGACCGCGAGGCTATGGTGTTGCGCTTGTTGGCCCAGGGGCACAGCAACCAGGCGATTGCTGACCAACTCGTGATCAGCCGACGCACCGTCCACGCTCACGTTCGCTCCATCTTCGGCAAGCTGGACGTCTCCACCCGCACCGCCGCCGCCCACGAGGCCACGCGATTAGGGTTGATGTAGTTTTTCTCCCCCCAATCTTCGACGCCCCAGGCCAGCCGCGCCTGGGGTTTTCTTGTCTGCCCAGCCTTGAACCCGCAAGCTCAAGGGCCTGGAATAGGCATCGAAATAGGCACATGTGCCGATGCCATGCAGGACGTCTGTTGATACTATGTGCCTACACTCGTACAACCGCCAGCCACAACGCGAAGGAGGCATGCCATGCTGAGCGACACCTCGGTCCAGGAGTTCAGAGCGCTGCTGCGCGGGCCACTGTTCACGCCGGCCGATCCCGGCTACGACGAGGCGCGAGCCATTTACAACGCCATGATCGACAAGCGCCCGGCCCTCATCGCCCAGTGCGTCGACGTCGCCGACGTCATCGCCGCCGTCAACTTCGGCCGCGACAGCGGGCTGGACATCGCCATCCGTGGTGGCGGACACAACGGCCCCGGGCTAGGCACCGTCGAGGGCGGTCTGGTCATCGACCTCAAGCTGATGAAGGGCATCCGCGTGGATCCCGAGGCGCGCACCGTGCAGGTCCAGGGCGGCTGTACCTGGAGCGACGTCGACCACGCCACCCACCCCTTCGGCCTGTCGGTGCCTTGCGGCATCATCTCCAGTACCGGCGTCGGCGGCCTCACCCTCGGCGGCGGGGTCGGACATCTCACCCGCCGCTTCGGCCTGACCATCGACAATCTGCTGGCCGTGGACATGGTCCTGGGCGACGGCCGCTTCGTCACTGCCAGCCCCGACCAGCACCCCGACCTGTTCTGGGCCGTGCGCGGCGGCGGCGGCAACTTCGGCGTGGTGACCTCCTTCCTGTTCCAGGGGCGACCTGTCAGCACCGTCTATGCCGGCCCCATCTTCTGGGAGTTGAAGCATGCGCCGACCGTCTTCCGCTACTGGCGCGACCTGATCCTGTCCGACCCCGAGGATCTCGGCGGCTTCTTCGGCTTCCACATCGTGCCACCGGGGCCGCCGTTCCCCGAAGAGCACCACATGAAGACGATGTGCGTGGTCGACTGGTGCTACACCGGTGACCTGGCCAAAGCCGAGGCTGTTTTCAAGCCGATCCGGTCGGTGGCGCCGGCCGCGATCGACTTCTGCGGCCCGATCCCGATGCCGGCGATGAACAGCATGTTCGACGCGCTGTATCCACCGGGCCTGCAATGGTACTGGAATGCCGACTTCTTTACCGAGGTGAGCGACGAGGCGATCGAGCAGCACCTCCAGCACGGGCCACAGGTGCCGACCGTCAACTCCGCCATGCACCTCTACCCGATCAACGGGGCGGCGCACCGTGTTGGCCGCAATGACACGGCGTGGAGCTTCCGCGAGGCGAACTTCGCGCAGGTCATCGTCGGCGTCAGCCCCGATCCGGCCGACAACCCTCGGATCATCCAATGGTCGAAGGACTACTGGGCCGCGCTGCATCCCTACTCGTCGGGTGGGGCATACGTCAACATGATCATGGAGGAGGGACAGGAACGGGTGCAGGCGGCATATCGCGACAACTACGGACGGCTGGCGGCGGTCAAGGCGAAGTACGACCCGCACAACGTGTTCCACGTCAACCAGAATATCAAGCCCGCGAAGTAAGGGCGTGCTGGTCGCGGATTGACTACCCTTCAGCCTCATAAGGTTGTCGGTACTACGGGCTTGGGATCAAGCTCTTGAGAAGCGCGGAGATAGTATCGGAAGGGGTACAGGTCCTGGCTCGGATACCTATGGGCCAGGACTTGTACCCCACGCCCTTTCGTATAGTGCGAGCCAAAGATGGGGTATAAGTCTTGGGCCA
>JAHCIE010000120.1 GCA_026129385.1 Anaerolineae bacterium | reverse complement strand
GTCCCGGTAGCCACCGCTGATGTAGCGCAAACGAATCGTGTGAGCGTCGATGAAGGCCGCCTCACCGGAGATGACCTCGACCCGATTACGCATGAGCTGCGAGCGCGTTACGTCGATCTCGTGGCTCATCACGAAATTGGTGCGCAGGAGCAGGTCGGACATGGTGATGTTCTGCTTGACCGTGTACGACGCGCCGTAGATACCGCGTTCGCGATAGCCGGTCAGGTACAAGACCGCCTCACGCAGGGTCTTGCTGGGGATGGTGCCGGTATTGATGCATACGCCGCCGACAACAGCCTTGCGCTCGACGACGGCCACGTGCTTGTCGAGCTTGGCGGCCTGGATAGCGGCGCGCTGGCCGGCCGGGCCGGAACCGATTACCAGCAGGTCATAGTCGTAATTGTCTGGCACGCTGTTCCTCCCTTTCCTTGGGAGCCTATGATAGCACAATCTGGCGTTCATGCGCTGTGGCTATTGGTAGTGACGCAGGCCAACGCGCGGCGCGGTGGCTTGCCAGGGGTAGGGCCGAGGATTGTCAACCCGGCGTGGCATGGGTAAGACCGGGCGGCCCGGCGCGTCCCAAGAGAGTAACTCGCGCCGACTAACCATCGCCGGCGCGACGTGATGTGAATTTGACCTGCCCCGGCGAGCGACCTATAATTGTGCGTCGCAGGTTCGCCTGAGGACGCCTTTTTTGTCGCCTTTCGACGCTTCGGCGCGTCGAGTCCTTGTGTCAAACATGATCATGGCTAGATAAGGAGAGCGGCGTTGCCGACGATTAATCAATTGGTCCGCAAGGGTCGCAAGACCACTGCGAAAAAGAGCAAGTCGCCCGCCCTGCACTTCGTGCTGAACTCGCAGAAGCGCAAGACGACCTACGGGCCGGGCGCACCCCAGAAGCGCGGCGTCTGCACTCAGGTGCGCACGACGACGCCCAAGAAGCCCAATTCGGCGCTGCGCAAGATTTGCCGCGTGCGCCTCAGCAATGGCTTCGAGGTGACGGCCTATATTCCGGGCGAGGGCCACACCCTGCAAGAGCACTCGGCTGTGCTGATCCGTGGCGGCCGCGTGAAGGATTTGCCGGGCGTGCGCTATCACGTCGTCCGTGGCACGTTGGATGCGACCGGTGTCGACAAGCGTCGTCGTGGTCGATCCAAGTATGGTGCGAAGCGGCCTAAGGCTGGCGCGGCGGCGACGTCGGCCAAGAAGAAGTAGCGAGGTCTCATGCCACGACGTGGTCACCTTGTGCGCCGGGAAATCATTCCCGATGCCCGTTATGATAGCACGCTTGTCTCGCAGTTCGTCAATAAGATTATGCAGCGGGGCAAGAAGAGCACGGCGCAGCGCCTCTTTTACGGCGCGATGGATATCATGGAGCAGCGCGCCAATAAGCCCGCGCTCCAGACCTTCGAGCAGGCGATGCGCAATGCTACCCCGATGATTGAGGTCAAGCCGCGCCGCGTGGGTGGTTCCACCTACCAGGTTCCGATCGAGATTCGGCCTGACCGCCGTAACGCGCTGGCAATTCGCTGGCTTATTTCCAGCGCGCGCGCGCGCCCAGGCAAGAGTTTCAGCGAGAAGTTGGCGGCCGAGTTGTTGGATGCTGCGTCCAACCAGGGCGCGACGATTCGTCGCCGCGAGGAAACGCATAAGATGGCCGACGCTAACCGAGCGTTCGCCCACTATCGCTGGTAAGAGGGTGGCCGGCGGCCGGCGGTCAGTTGGATGTTGCTTGACTGCGGGCTGACCACTAGCTACTGATCACTGACAACGCATCTCATGGCGCGGTCGCCGCGTGCGGCGAGACTTCCATCGAGATTCTGGACCGTCAGCGGCCCTTGGGGCTGAGGACGGCCGATCTGGAAGCCCGCATGGGATGTTGCTATGCGGGCTTTGTGTTGGCCCCACTGCGGTGTTAACCGAGGCGTGCAGCGGCGCTGTTGTCCCACGTCTGGCGACCCGAGAGAGATGAGGTTGGTTGTATGCCACGTCCATATTCACTGGAGAAGACGCGAAACATTGGAATCATCGCCCACATCGACGCGGGCAAGACGACGACAACGGAGCGCATTCTCTTTTACACCGGCCGTACCTATAAGCTGGGCGAGGTGCATGAAGGCACCGCCGTCATGGACTGGATGGTACAGGAGCGTGAGCGCGGTATCACCATCACGGCTGCCGCGACCCAGGCCGAGTGGAAAGATTATCAGGTCAACATCATTGACACCCCTGGCCACATCGACTTCACCGCCGAGGTGCAGCGCTCACTGCGCGTTCTCGACGGCGGCGTGGTCGTGTTTGATGCGGTGGCCGGTGTCGAGCCACAGTCCGAGACGGTCTGGCGTCAGGCTGACCGTTACGGGGTGCCGCGCATCTGCTTCGTCAACAAGATGGATCGCATGGGGGCCGACTTCTGGCGCACTATCGATATGATGGTCGAGCGGCTGGGTGCGAACCCGGTCGCGATCCAGGTTCCCATCGGCCGCGAGGGCGGTTTTCGGGGTATCGTCGATCTAATCGAGAACACCGCCGTGATCTACGGCGACGAGCAGGGGACCCGCGAGGCGAACGCGCCCATTCCGGCCGATATGGCCGAAGAGGTGGCTCGCCGCCGTGAGGAGATGATCGAGAAAATCGTCGAGACCGATGACGAGCTGACCTTGAAGTTCCTCGACGGTGAAGAGATTTCCGCCGAGGAGCTGCGCGAGGCATTGCGTAAGGCGACCATCGCCTATACACTGGTGCCGGTGCTGTGCGGGGCGGCATTGCGCAATCGCGGCATCCAGCGCCTGCTCGACGCTGTCATATACTATCTGCCGTCGCCCCTGGATGTACCGTCCATGACCGGCATCAACCCGGACACGGATCTGGAAGAGGTGCGCGAGCCGGACGAGAACGCGCCTTTCTCGGCGCTGGTGTTCAAGATCGTCGCCGACCCCTTCGTCGGCCGCCTGGCCTACTTCCGGGTGTATTCGGGTAAGGTCGAGACGGGCATGATGATTCAGAACTCGACGAAGGGCAAGCGCGAGCGTATCGGCCGCCTGCTCCAGATGCACGCCAATCACCGCGAGGAGATCAAGGAAGTCTACGCGGGCGACATCGCCGCCGTTGTGGGCCTCAAGAATACCTTCACTGGTGATACCCTGAGCGACGACAAGCGACCGATCGTCTTGGAGACGATCTCCTTCCCCGAGCCGGTCATCTACATCGCCATCGAGCCGAAGACGAAGGCCGACCAGGACAAGATGACTGACGCCCTGCGCAAGCTGGCCGAGGAGGACCCCACCTTCCAGGTGCGGACCGACCAGGAGACGGGCCAGACCATCATCTCTGGTATGGGGGAGTTGCACCTGGAGGTGATCGTCGATCGTCTGTTGCGCGAGTACAAGGTGTGGTCGAACGTCGGCAAGCCTCAGGTGGCGTACCGCGAGACCATCACCCGCCCCGTCAAGGCGGAGGGTAAGTTCATCCGCCAAAGTGGCGGCAAGGGCCAGTACGGCCACGTCATTATCCAGGCGGAGCCGAACGAGAAGGGGAAGGGTTTCGAGTTCGAGAACGGGCTGGTGGGCGGCACGATTCCCAAGGAGTACGTGCCGGCTGTCGAGCGCGGCATCAAGGATGCCATGCAGAGCGGTGTCATCGCCGGCTTCCCGGTCGTGGACATGAAGGTGCGCCTGGTCGATGGGTCATACCACGAGGTCGACTCGTCGGAGATGGCGTTCCAGATTGCGGGCAGCATGGCTCTCAAGGAGGCTGTGCAGCGCGGCGGCCCGGTGCTCATGGAGCCGATTATGCGTGTCGAGGTGACGATGCCGGAGGAACATATTGGCGACGTCATCGGCGACCTGAACGCGCGGCGTGGGCAGATCGAGGGCATGGACACCCGCCCCGGTGGGTTCCAGGCGGTGCGGTCGCTGGTTCCCCTGGCCGGCATGTTTGGCTATGCGACCCAGCTGCGCTCGATGACCTCCGGCCGTGGCAACTTCACGATGGAGTTCGACCACTACGCCGAGGTTCCCAAGAACGTCGCTGAGTCCATTGGCTCACCGGTGCGCGCCTGAGATGCAGCCGCGCTAGAAAGTTGCCGTGAGCCAGTGAGGGGTGTATAATTACGCGGTTGCCCCACCGCAGGAAATCGAGCAGGTCGGAAACGAAGGGTGAGGCGGGTGCGCCGCTGCCCTCGGCCTGCCGTCATGGAATACGCAACACCGCAAGAGGAGTATCAGCACCATGGCGAAGCAGAAGTTTGAGCGAACGAAGCCGCATGCCAACATCGGCACCATCGGGCACGTGGACCACGGCAAGACGACCCTGACGGCGGCCATCACCAAGACGCTGGCGTTGCAGGGCAAGGCCCAGTTCCGCGCCTTCGACTCTATCGACAACGCGCCGGAAGAGCGGGCGCGCGGTATCACCATCGCCATCGCCCACGTCGAGTACGAGACCGAGAAGCGCCACTACGCCCATGTGGACTGCCCAGGCCACGCCGACTACATCAAGAACATGATCACGGGCGCGGCGCAGATGGACGGGGCGATCCTGGTGGTCAGCGCGCCGGACGGCCCGATGCCCCAGACGCGCGAGCACATCCTGCTGGCCCGCCAGGTGGAAGTACCCGCCATGGTGGTGTTCCTCAACAAGGTCGACATGATGGACGACCCTGAGTTGCTGGAACTGGTGGAGCTAGAGTTGCGGGAGTTGCTGAGCAAGAACAACTACCCTGGCGACGACATTCCGATCATTCGGGGCAGCGCGCTGGCGGTGTTGGAGAGCACGAGCAAGGACATCACCGCGCCAGAGTACGCGCCGATCCTGGAACTGATGGCGGCGGTGGACGCCTACATTCCGCAGCCGACACGGCAGACGGACAAGCCGTTCCTGATGCCGATCGAGGACGTGTTCTCGATCAAGGGGCGGGGGACGGTGGTGACGGGGCGCATCGAGCGCGGCATCGTCAAGACGGGCGAGACGGTGGAGATCGTGGGCATCCGCGAGCAGACGCGGTCGACGGTGGTGACCGGGGTGGAGATGTTCCGCAAGATTCTGGACGAGGGGCAGGCCGGGGACAACGTGGGCTTGCTGCTGCGAGGGATCGAGCGGACGGATGTGGAGCGGGGGCAGGTGGTGGCCAAGCCAGGCTCGATCAAGCCACACCGCAAGTTCATGGGTGAGGTGTACGTGCTGAAGAAGGAGGAGGGGGGCCGGCACACGCCCTTCTTCCAGGGCTATCGACCGCAGTTCTACATTCGGACGATGGACATCACGGGGACGTGCGAGTTGCCAGCGGGGGTGGAGATGGTGATGCCTGGGGACAACGTGAACCTGAAGGTGGAGTTGATTCACCCGGTGGCGTTGGAGCAGGGGTCGCGGTTCGCCATCCGCGAGGGCGGCCGCACCGTCGGCGCGGGTGTCCTTACCCAGGTCCTCGAATAGGCAACGCGGCGCTCGCCGCCGCATATGAAGTCTCCAGGGGCGTACCCACATGCGCCCCTGGAGACGACGATTGAGGTGGAAGCATGGCCAAGAAAGCCAATCGGACCGTGATTACACTGGCCTGCACCAAGTGCCAGGAACGTAATTACACCAGCGAGAAGAATCGCAAGAACGACCCGAATCGCCTGGAGCTCAAGAAGTTCTGCCCGCGCTGCCGTGAGCATCAGGTTCACCGCGAAACGCGCTAGACAGTCGGTGGGAGGGAATCGTGAGCGCAGAAGTCAAGCGGCCCAACGAAGATAGTTTCCTCTATCGACTCCGCCGCTACCTTGAAACAACACGGGCCGAGCTTCGCAAGGTCAACTGGCCAGGGCGCGAAGAGTGGACGAACCTGACGCTGATGGTCTTGGCCGTCGTCGTCGTTATGTCAGTGCTCCTCGGCGTCATCGACGCCGGCTTTGCCGCGCTCTTCCGCGCCTTGTTGGGGTAACGGACTCGCCCCCACGCGGCGAGACGAAAGATCATGGATCAGAGCACAACCGGCAAGTCCGAAGTCGAAAACACGGAAGAGCAGCCTCAGACCGAGAAGGCCTGGTACGTCCTGCACACCTACTCGGGCTACGAGAAGAAGGTCAAGCGCAACCTGGAACGCCAGATCGAAGATCGCGGCCTCCAGGATCAGATCTTCCAGGTCGTCGTGCCCGTCGAGGAAGAGGTGGAGATCAAGGACGGTCAGCGCCGAATCGTCGAGCGCAAAATCTTCCCCGGCTACGTCCTCGTCGAGATGATCATGGACGACGAGACGTGGTTCCTGGTGCGCAACACACCGGGCGTCACGGGCTTCGTCGGGTCGGGCCTGCGCCCCGCGCCTCTGCCCATGCCCGAGGTCGACAAGATCATGAAGCGCATGCACGCCGAGGCGCCGAAGATCCGCGTGACCTTCCACGCCGGCCAGAAGGTGCGCATCATCGACGGCCCATTCACCGATTTCAACGGCGTCGTTGAGGAAGTGGACACCGAGCGCGGCAAGGTACGCCTGACCGTGTCCTTCTTCAACCGCGACACGCCCCTGGAACTCGACTTCTTGCAGGTCGAGAAGGTTTAACAGACGATATGGGGCGCGCGCTCGCGCGTCTCGGGGCGTGTCAGCCGCGCGCCCCTACGCGAGGGAGCCTCAGCGGAGGCGAACTCATACCTCGGTAAAGGAAGGTACGCATGGCTGCGAAAGTCAAAGCGATCGTGAAGTTGCAGCTGGCGGCCGGCAAGGCCACGCCGGCGCCGCCGGTGGGTACGGCCCTCGGCCCCCACGGCATCAACATCCCCCAGTTCGTCAAGGAATATAACGCGCGAACGGCGGCTCTGGCCGGGCAGATTATCCCGGTCGAGATCATCATCCTGGCCGACCGCTCATTCACCTTCACGCTGAAGACGCCGCCGGCGTCGGATCTGCTGAAGGCGGCGGCCAAAGTCACCAAAGGCGCGGCGAAGCCTGGCCCCGAGAAGGCTGGCCAGGTGACCCGCAGCCAGGTCAAGGCAATCGCGCAGCAGAAGATGAAGGACTTGAACGCCGTCGATCTCGAGGGCGCAGAGAAGATGATCGAAGGCACGGCCCGCTCGATGGGCCTCAAGGTCGTCGAGGGCTAGGGGGACATCATGGCGCAGAATCACGGCAAGAAGTTCGAGTCCGCCGAGAAGCAGGTTGATCGCACTCGGCAATACACCACCCAGGAAGCCATCGCCCTGGCGAAGGCCCTATCCTTCACCAAGTTCGACGAGACGGTCGAGATTCACTTCCGTCTCGGCGTTGACCCCCGCCACGCCGACCAGCAGGTGCGCGGTGTCGTCCTCCTTCCCCACGGCACCGGCCGCCGCACCCGCGTCGCCGTCTTCGCCGAGGGCGATGCCGCGCGCATCGCCGAAGAGGCCGGCGCGGACGTGGTCGGCGCCGACGACCTGATCAAGCGCGTGCAGGACGGGTTCACCGATTTCGAGGTCGCCATTGCCACGCCCACCATGATGGGTAAGGTCGGCCGCCTGGGTAAGGTGCTCGGCCCGCGCGGGCTCATGCCCAACCCCAAGTCGGGCACGGTCGTCGGCCCCGATGATCTGGCGCGCGTCATTGACGAGGCGCGCGGCGGCCGCGTCGAGTTCAAGCTCGATAAGACGGCGAACCTGCACGTACCCATCGGCAAGCGCAGCTTCACCGAGGAGCAGCTCTACGCCAACCTCGCCGCGCTGGTCGAGGCCGTCAACCGCGCCAAGCCGTCGGGTGCGAAGGGCGTCTATATCAAGACCATGACACTCACCACGACGATGGGACCTGGCATCAAGCTCGACCTGGCCGAGGCATCCACCCTCAAGGCCGCGTAGCGCAACCCACACGCTTTCACGACACCCCTCGGTTTCGCGATGAAACCGAGGGGTGTCGCGTTTCCCCCAGCCCCCGCCGCCACTTCCCTCGTAGGTCTCGCGGTCCAAATCTGACTGCCCCGCACGTATCGTGTAGCCGTCTCAGGCGTCTATAATTGTAGGCCGTGATCATCGCCGCCCCGGTCGCAGGTGGCCCTGGTGCGCTGTCCCCGCACAGGCGCAGGGACGTCGCGCCACAGGACAGCCTCTCGCCTGTCTGACGTGAATAGCGGAGCAAATCTCATGCCAGCGATTCGAGTTCTGATTGGGGATATCTATCCGCTCCTGCGCCAGGGCCTGCGCGCGCTCCTGGCTGACGAGGACGACCTGCGTGTCATCGGCGAGGCTGAGAATCACGCCTGCCTCCTGCGCCTGTGCGAGGCGCAGCAACCCCAGGTCCTTGTCCTCGGCGACCTCCCGCCCACCGATGCGCCTGACCTGACGGTGGGCGTGCTGCATGATGTGTGCCCATCGGGCCAGACAGTCATGCTGGCGACGGATGGTGACCCGACACGCCTGCGCACCTTGCTCGCCTGGGGCGCGGCGGGCATCGTCCTCAAGGG
>JAHCIE010000012.1 GCA_026129385.1 Anaerolineae bacterium | reverse complement strand
AGCCAGGGCAGCGGCCTGGGCCTGGTCGCAGCGATAACTATCGTACTCCCGCTGCTTCTTGTCGCCGCACACCCCGTCACGGGCGGCTTGCAGGCCCCACAAGGTGTTCTTTGCCTGGTCTACGGCCAGCTCGGCGGCGCGGATGTCCTCGGCGCGCGGCCCCTGCCGCACCAGCGCCAGCTTGCTATCGGCGGCATCCACGGCCTGCTGCGCGATGTCCACCTGCGCCTTGGTCGTCGTCTCCAGCTGAGTCAGCGCACTACGCGCCTGGTCGCGCGCCGCCCGCGCGGCCGCCCGGTCGCCCGCGCGCGGCCCCGCCTTCACCTGGTCGAGGCGCGCCTGCGCCGCCGCCACCGCCGTCTCGGCCTGGTTGATGCGCGCCACCAGATCCTGGGGCGTGTCGCGTAGAGCGCGGGTATTGGCGGCCGCCTTCTCGGCCGCGGCGCGCGCCGCCGTCGCCTGGGTCAGGACCGCCTCGGCGGCGCGCAAATCCTCGCTCCGCGCCCCCGTCTCCAACAGGGCCAGGTTCGCGCGCGCCACATCCAGGGCAGAGCGCGCCTGCCCCGCCTGCGCCTGGGCCACGGCATCATCGAGCCGCACCAGCACGTCGCCGGACTTGACCGCGTCGCCTTCGGCCAGCGGCAAGGCGATCACCCGCCCCGCCACCTCGACACCGATGTTGACCTCGTCAGCCTCGATGGTACCTGAGGCGGCAATGACGCCAGCGGGGATTGCCCCATTGCGGAGGCGGACGACGAGTACGGCCACGAGCAGCAGGCCCAACACCACGAGCAGAACAAGGAGGCGTCGCGGCAGCGTGGGCAGGGCATGGGAGCGAGGGATAGCTTCAGACATGGTTACACCTTCCGGGCGAATCAGCGATGACGCCGTGCAAGAACAAATCGGTGAACTCGCGGGCCGCCTGGTCGGGTAGTGGCAGATCAAGCCACGCGCCAAAGTTGCGGCGCAACAAGCTATAGGCGAGCAGCATGCCGATGAGAGCCTCGACCCGCAGCATGGCGTGGCCGGGGCGGAAGATACCGTTGTCCACCTGGGCCTGCATGAAGGCGGCAGCTTGGGCCCACACATGCCGTCCAACATGCTGGTAGACCACCGCCGCCAGTTCTGGGTGAGTCGTTACCTCCGCCATGACTATGGGCAGCAGCATCAATCGCTCGTCCAGGAGTTGCAGGATGGGCGGTACGACGGCGCGCACAAACTCGTCGGCATCCTGGATGGGGGCGGGCGGGAAGAGGCTCGCAATATCGAGGTGCCCCACCATCCGCTCGACCATCGCGGCCAGCAGGTCGTACTTGTTCTCGAAATGCCAGTAGAGAGTCGCCGCGCTGACGCCCGCCTCCTCGGCGATACGCTCCATCGTGACGCCGTGCAAGCCATACTGAGGCACGACACGCAGCGCCGCGTCGATAATCTGCTCACGCCGCCCCGGCAGTTCAGCGGCGTCACCCGGGGCCGCCGCCTCAGCGAACAGAGCAGCCTTGCTGGCGAAATAGCGATAGACCGTCACCTTCGTCGTGCCCGCCCGCGTCGCGACAGCCTGGACGCTGATATCCGCCGGTGAGCCACGCTCAGCCAGCAGACTGCGCGCGGCGCGTAGAATCTGCTCACGGCGCTCCATAGTCGAGTCGGTCGTCGGCAAACTCATATGTATACTCATCCCTATTGTAAGTTCGGTTTTAGTATACCTCCCAGAATCGTGGATGTCAATAGGCGAAGCAGCGTCTTAGCCCAGGGTGGCGAAACGTTCACGCGCTGTAATCGACCTGCCCCGCGCCACCCCGCGCGGTGGGAGTAGAATGACAACACCCCACAGTTCCCAGCATTTTGGCAGTCACCCTCGCCGTGCGCACTGCGGGCCGTGCCGTTGTCTTCATCACGGAGGGGCGCATGAGCGAGATTATCTCGACCCTCGATTTCCACGTGACGTCGGCTTGCACGCAAGCGTGCGCCTATTGCTGGGGGCCGCCGCGCCGCATGGCGGCCGTCGACACGGCTCACGCCCTGGCGATCATTGAGCGCGTGCGCGCCTTTGGCGTGCGGCGCATCGTGTTCACCGGCGGCGACCCGTTGCTGCGCCGCGACATCACGACCCTCATTCAGCATGCCCACCGCATCGGCCTGGAGGTAGCCGTCTCCACGACCGGCGACCGCCTGACGCGCGCCAGCCTCGACGCCACGCGCGGCTGCATCGCCCTGGTCTCGCTGCCCCTCGACGGCTCTACGGAAGCTCTCAACGCCCTCACCAAGCGGCCGGGGCATCTCGCCGCCGTGCTGGACGCCCTCAACCTGCTGGCCGACTACCCCGACATCGACGTCAAGCTGTGTACCCCCGCCACGCGCCATAACCTGCGGGACATCGTGAACATCGCTGCCCTGGCCGAGGCGTGGGCCTCTACGGTGAACAACCGCGTCTTCTACAACGTGTTCCAGGTCTTCCCCCGCGCCTGGGAGCCGTGCGACTGGGACGGGCTGCTGGTGCCTGATCGGGACTGGGAAGCCATGGTTGACGCGGTACAGTCGCTGGAGTTCGGCATCCGTATCAACTTCCTGTCCACCGCCGTGCTGGACCGGCTGTACGTGCTGATCCTCCCCGACGGCGGGCTGTACGTCCCCAGCGGCCCCGACTATCACTACTTCGGCCCGCTGCTCGACATCGACAACCTGGACACCATTCTCCGCGCCAGCGACTTCGACAGCATCAAGCACCTGCGCCACTCGCAGGCGTGGCGCAAGGCGGTCCCCTCACCCTGACGCCGTCGCCTGCGGCGTAGCCAGGTCGCCCCCGACCGACGGCGGATCATCCTACCTCGCGCGGTGGGCCGGATTGGTCACATTCCACGCCAGCATTACCCGCTCTTGCCCCAGCATCGCTATAATTGACAAGGCGCGACTGTTGGCCGCGCCCGTGTCGCACGAGAGGCAAGGCTTATGTCATCCCCATCCACAGCATCGAGCGAGCCGAGCTACATTGATAGCCCTTCCCTCAATCGCGCCGCCCGCACCGGCAAACCCACCGAGGACCAGCAACTCCTGGAAAGCCCGCGGCCGGGCCAGGCGTTGTTCACCCACACTGATCCCTGGCGCGTGCTGCGCATCCAGAGCGAGTTCGTTGACGGCTTTGATACCCTGGCCGGCCTCGGCCCCGCCGTCACCCTGTTCGGCTCGGCACGAGTGACACCCCAGGACCCCATGTATGCCCAGGCGATAGAGGTCGCGCGGCTGCTTGGCGAGGCGGGCTTCACCATCATTACCGGCGGCGGCCCTGGCATCATGGAGGCCGGCAATCGCGGGGCGCGGGAAGCCGAGGCTCAGTCCGTCGGGCTGAACATCCAACTCCCCTTCGAGCAGGGCATCAACCCCTACGTCGACATCGGCATTGAGTTCCACTACTTCTTCGTGCGCAAGACCATGTTCGTCAAGTACGCCGAGGCCTTCGTCATCTTCCCCGGCGGCTTCGGCACCCTCGACGAACTGTTCGAGGCCCTCACCCTCATTCAGACGGGCAAGATCGAAAACTTCCCTGTCATCCTGTTCGACTCCCGTTACTGGGCCGGTCTGATTGACTGGGTGCGCTCCACGCTCCTCGCTGAAGGCAAGGTGTCGGCCCCCGACCTGGATTTGCTCGTCGTGACGGACTCGCCCACCGAGGTGCGCGACATCATCGTCCGCAGCCATCAGGACCACGAGTGGCTCAAGAAGCGAGAGGCGCGCGTCAGAGACGTGATTCGGGAGGTCTACGCCACTGCGGTAGCCGCCCCCAACGAGTGACCACCCCGCATCGTGAGGTGAGTCAATTTCGGCCCTTAACCGAGGATACTCCCATGCTCCAACCCGGCGATACCGCCCCCGACTTCGAAGCCATGACCGACGAGGACAAACCCCTCAAGCTCTCCGATCTGCGCGGCCAGAACGTCATTCTCTACTTCTACCCCCGCGCCGATACCCCCGGCTGCACAAAGGAAGCCTGCTCCTTCCGCGACAACTTCCCGCGTTTCTCCACCGAGAATGCAGTGGTACTCGGCGTGAGTACCGACACCGTCAAGGCCCAGAGCAAGTTCAAGCAGAAGTACCAATTGCCCTTCACTCTGCTGGCCGACACGGACAAAGACATCCATGAGAAGTACGGGACCTGGGTAGAGAAGTCCATGTATGGCAAGAAGTACATGGGGACCGCGCGCAGCACCTTCATCATTGGCCCTGATGGCAAGATCCGCAAGGTCTTCGAGAACGTCAAGCCAGAGCAGCATGCCGAGCAGGTTCTTACGGCCCTGGCTGAATAGCGTCGCGCCCGCAGCAGAATGAGGACAGGCAGCGCCGGGCACGCGGTAGCGCGGCGTTGCCCGACCGGATATCGACTGAACCTGACAAGTGGCTCGCGCATAGCTATAATATGGATAGGGTATAGGACACGGAGCCGTACAGGCGACCCAATCGCCGGCCGCTCTAGAATGAAACGAAATCCTCGTGCAATCTGACCAGGAACGCGATCTGCTGGTGGCCTGCCAGGAGGGAGACATGGGCGCGTACGCGCGCCTCGTGTACCTCTATCAGGACATTGCCCTGCGCACCGCCTACCTGATGACCAACGATCGCCAGGCCGCAGAGGACATCGCCCAGAACGCCTTCCTCAACACATTGCGCAGTATCCACCGCTTCGATGTCGCACGCCCCTTTCGCCCCTGGTTCCTGACGATTTTGACGAATGAGGCGCGCATGTTTCTGCGCCGCCAAAGGCGCACCGTCGCCGAAGCGCTGGACGCCAGCCTGCCTGACGACGACGCGCCTATGCTCGCCCGTCTTATCGAGGCCGATGAGCGCGCACGCATCCGCGCCGCGCTGGCCGACCTGGACGAACCGTATCGCACGGCAGCCGTGCTGTATTACTACAATGACCTCTCGGTAGACGAAGTGGCCCAGGTCACAAACTGCCGCCCAGGCACGGTCAAGTCGCGCCTGTTTACAGCGCGGGCTCGACTGCGCGATGCGCTGGCCCTGGGCCAGCCGCTGCCGTCACCGGCCTCGAATACCCGCGAAGAATGGATGGCGCTCGGTGATGCACCTGGATGATCGACAACTAAGGGACAAGCTCGCCAAGGCGGGCAGCGACATGCCCCACGTCGATCTATGGCCGCATCTCCACCAGGAGGCGGCGGCCATCGCCGATGTCGCGCAACAGCGGCGGCGCGGCGCAGGCTTCTCGCCCTTTACGGCCACGCGCCTGTTGGCGCCAGCTTTCGCCCTGCTGTTGGTCCTTGCCGCGAGCCTGACCTCGCTGCAGGGGCATGAGCAGCGCATCACGGGTAATACGCCCGCCCTGACCACAAACCAGGGCGATGCCTCGGCCGAACGCGCCGCCGCCTACAACCGCCGCATGGCCGTCGGCGAAGCGCGCGCCCTTCAGCTCTCAGCGAGTCAAGGCAGCTCGCCGAGCGACTCGGCTTCGGCCAGCGGCCACCTCACCGACCTCGATGCCGCCCGTCTCGCCGCCCGAGATCTGCGCCGCGAGCTAGGGTTCCGGCCCGTCGCTGCGCAGCCCCTCGTTCGCGCGCGGCCGGGGCCTCAGACAGAGTAACGCCCGCTAAGGCAAAACAAGGTGGGGACGCGTGATCTACGCGCCCCCACCTGTTGCTTACCCCGCTGGCTAGACACGCTCAATCACGGTGGCCGTTGCCATGCCGTGGCCGATGCACATCGTCTGCAATCCATAGCGGCCACCGCTACTTTCCAGGCGGCTGAGGAGGGTTGTCATCAGACGTGCGCCGCTCGCCCCCAGCGGGTGGCCGATGGCGATCGCGCCGCCCCAGGCATTCACCGGCGTCAGGTCCGCCCCCAGTTCTTTGACCCACGCCAGGACAACCGACGCGAAAGCCTCGTTGATCTCCACGGCAGCCACATCCTCCAGGCGTAGCCCGACGCGGGCGAGGGCCTTGCGTGTGGCCGGTATCGGCCCGGCCAGCATCAGCACCGGGTCATCGCCGACCACGACGCGACTGACCAGGCGCGCCCGGGGCCGCAGCCCATGCCGCCGTAGCGCATCGTCCGAGGCAAGCAGCACCGCCGCCGCCCCATCGCTGATCTGGCTGGCGTTGCCCGCCGTCACCACCCCCCCCGCCGCGAAGGCAGGCTTGAGGCTGGACATCCTCACCCGGTCCGGCTCCATGCGGATGCCCTCGTCGATGTCCAGGCCCTCGATGGGTACAATCTCCCGCGTGAAGCAGCCCCCGCGCGTCGCCTGCGCCGCCAGGCTATGACTGCGGTAGGCGTAGTCGTCCAGCTCATCGCGGGTCAGGTTCCACCTCCTCGCCATCATCTCAGCCGAGAGACCCTGGTAGACCAGGTCGAAGGGCACGTCGGGCGTGAAGGGCGACGGCCAGTCGCTGCCCATCGGCGCGCGGCTCATCATCTCGACCCCCGCCGCCACGGCCAGGTCCATATCGCCAGCCGCGATGGCCTGCGCGGCGTGATGGATGGCCTGCTGCGAGCTGCCACACATACGATTGACGCTCACGGCGGGGACCTCGACCGCCAGCTCGCCGACAGGACGGCCAGGCGGCCAATGTTGGCCCCCTGCTCGCCGGTCTGCGTGACGCAGCCCATCACCACATCCTCGACCGCGCCCGGCTCGACGCCCGCCCGCTCCACCAGCGCATTCAGCGCGCGCCCCGCCAGCGTCTCTGGCCGTAGGTGGGCCAGCCGCCCATCCGGCCGCCCGCGACCCACAGGCGTCCGCACCGCTTCCACGATGTACACATCTCGCATTCTTATGTCTCCTTCGCCCAGGCGGCGATCACATCCACGGCCTGTGTCTCGCCCTGGCGTGGCGGCGCGCCCGTGGCGGCGGCGGCCAGGTTATCCACCCGAATCGGCGTGCGCGCCGCCAGTGCGCCGCCCGCCGTGCGCAGCAACACTTCGCGCGCCGTGAACTGCGGCTCGGACGCCACCTCGGCCAGGCGATTGACCCGCGTCAGCGGCACGTCCAACGCCTCGGCCAGGCGCGCCCACTCGTCGGCGGGCCGCGCCGCCAATGCCTCGGCCACCGCCGCGCGCAAGCCCGGCTGGCGGGGCGTATCAAACTGCGCGGCGACCCACTCCGGATGCTCGACGAGCTGGCAGAACGCCACCCAAAACTTCGGCTCCAGGCAGCCCAGGGCCACGTGGCGGCCATCGCCCGCCCTGTATACATTGTAGCACGCCCAACCGCCACTGAGCAGATGCGCGCCTCGCCCGGCTGCCGCGCCTGTGGCCGCCCACTCCGCCCACGGCAGACTGACCAGGGCGAAAACAGCCTCGGCCATCGACGTGTCCACCACGCCACCGACGCCGGCCCGCTCACGGCGCAACAGCGCGGCCAGGATGCCCACCGCCGCCGCGTACGCTCCGCTCAGGTCAGCTGCCTGCGCGCCGGGGATGGCTGGCGGCCCATCAGACGCGCCAATACCGTCGAGAACGCCCGTCACGCCGATATAGTTGATGTCATGCCCCGCCGCCAGAGCGCGCGGGCCGTCCTGACCGTAGCCCGTCAAGGCGCAGTACACCAGGCGCGGGTTGACGGCGAGTAGGCTGTCAGCGTCCAACCCCAGGCGCGTCATGACGCCCGGCCGGAAGCCCTCGACGACCACGTCGGCAGACACAACCAGTTGCAGGAACTGGGCGCGGCCCGCCGCGCTCTTGAGGTCGAGCGCCACCGAGCGCTTGCCGCGATTGAGGGCGGCGAACATCGCCCCCAGCGGGCCATCAGGGGTATCGAGAAAGGGCGGCATACTGCGGCCATAATCGCCAGGGCCAGGGTCCTCGACCTTGACCACGTCTGCGCCCAGGTCCGCCAGCATCAGCGTGCAGAAGCCGCCGGGCAGCAGGCGCGTCAGGTCTAGAATTCGCACGCCAGCGAGGGGATAGAGGGGGCGCGTTGTCATCGTGAACCATCCTGGCTGAACAAAGGCCCCCTCTGCCGCGCGGGTAGAGGGGGATGGAGTGCCGCAAGAGTATGACGCCGCGCGCCGACTTACTTGCGGGGGTGGGCCAGCTCGCGCATGATGATGTTCCGCTGAATCTGCGACGTGCCCTCGTAGATCTGATAGACCTTCGCGTCGCGCATCAGCTTCTCCACCGGGTACTCCTTCATGTAGCCGTAGCCGCCGAAGACCTGGACGGCGTTGGTGGTCACACGCATGCACATGTCCGCCGCGAAGGCTTTGGCGAAGGCCGCCTGGGAGGTGTTGCGCATGTGGTTATCCACCCGCCACGCCGCCTGCCAGCATAGCAGGCGAGCGGCCTCTACCTCCATCGCGGCGTCGGCCAGCATGTAGCCGACCCCCTGATGCTGGATGATGGCGTGGCCGAAGGTGTGGCGCTCCTTCGCATACCCGACGGCCAGTTCCAACGCACGCCGGGCCACGCCCACCGCCGAGATGCCCACTGTCGGGCGGCTATGGTCGAAGACGCCCATGGCGATCTTGAAGCCGTCGCCCTCGTGGCCCACCATGTGGTCCAGACGCACCTCCACATCCTCTAGAATCACCTCGGCCGTGTCGGAAGCGCGCTGGCCCAGCTTGTCGAAGTGCCTGGACGTGCTGACGCCTGGCTGGTCGCGCTCTACAATGAAGCATGACAGGCCTTTGTGACGCAGATGCGGGTCGGTCTGAGCAAAGACGACGAAAAAGTTGGCGACGGTGGCATTGCTGATGAAGGTCTTAGTTCCATTGAGGACGTACTTGTCGCCGACGCGCCTGGCCGTTGTACGGATATGGGCGACGTCCGAGCCGGCCGCCGGCTCCGTGACGCAGTAGGACGCCAGTTGGCCGTCGATGAGGCGACCGAGCCATTCCTTTTTCTGCCCGGCGTTGCCGCCGATCAGAATGGGCCACGCCGCCAGGGCGTTGATGCCGATGGACGCGCCGATGCCCGCGCAGCCCCAGGTCAGCTCCTCGGTGATGATCAGCTCATCCAGAGCTGTGAGGCCGGGGCCACCATACTCCTCAGGAATGTTCAGATTCATCAGACCCACTTCATGGGCCTTCTTGATCACCGGCCACGCGAACTCGTTGCGCTGGTCGTACTCCGCCGAGACCGGGAAGATTTCGTTTTCGGCGAACTCATGGGCGAGATCGTGCAGCATCTTTTGATCGTCGGACATGGAAAAGGAGATCATAGGCGTGAATCTTTCTGTTGCTGCGCCCCGGCGGTGGGCGCTCCTCTGGCCCGCCTTCAGGCCACCGGCCTCAAGCCCTTATGCCGCTATGCGTCATGACTATTCTATCGTACAATGCGGGCAAGCGCAAGTGGAACAAATGGCGCACCTACCACGTTATCTCACGTGGAGGGGACCCGCGCGGTCGGCTCTGTCCGGCTGCCAGCTCAACCTGTGAGAGGGAGGTTCCCGTGCGACGCCTTGTAGTAGTAGCCCTGCTGACGGCGCTGGCGTTCCTGAGTGGCGCGCGCGCCCAGGCGGCCCCATCCCCGGCTATCACCCAGGTCGATGCCCGCATCGAGATCGTCTGGCCCCACGGCGCCCGTGCTGTGACGGCCACCGACCTGGTCAACATCACCACCTACCTGTTGATGCCCGACACGCTGACTAGCGTGCCATGCGACTTCAACCCCACGGTGCGACTGTGGCAGGCCATCAACAATCAACCCGCCGCCAACATCGCCATCGCCGAGCGACGCTTCGTGACGGAGCGCGGCTTCACCTACCCCGTCTGGGACTTCAACAACATCAATGTCTCAGCCGCCCGCAACCCCGCCAATAAGATGTACTTCTACGCCACCGTCGACGGTGTGACTACCTTCTTCAATGTCTGGAGTCACGCCGCCGACGCGCGCACCTACAACCCTGACCCCGTGAACCCGGTCGGCGCGGCCGGCATCCCCGGCGAGGTCGACGCCCGCATCCAGGTCGTATGGCCGCACAACGGCCAGGGTCTGCCTGTCCCCGTCACCCAGGCGGCCCGCGCCAACGTCCAGGTCGCCCTATTCTGGCGCGGCAGCGGCCAGTCAGTCGGTCGCGAGTTCAACCAGCCCGTCAATCTCTTCAAGTCCCTCAACAACAACCCCAACGCCCTGGTCGGAGCGGGGGTCAAACGCCTCGTGACCGAAAACGGCGTGACCTACCCGGTCTGGGAGTTCAACGACGTGGACGTGAGCGCGGCCCGCAACGCCCTCAACAAGTACTACTTCCGCGCGCTGGTCGGGAATACGCGCACGGCCTCCACCATCTGGGCGCACGCCGCGGACGCTCGCACCATCTTCCCGCAACCGGATGTGATCCAGGGCGGTGGCTGTCGCACGCGGCCGACAGGCTGACAGGCTCAGGCTACCCACCCAGCATGACTTTCTGCCCTGTCTCGGCCGACTGGCGAGCGGCGGTCAGCACCTCGATCTCCTTCAGGCCATCGTAGAAGTTCGGCTCGATGGATGTCTGGTTAGCGATGGCCGTCAGGAAGTCCGCCACGGCGTGGTGAAACTCGTGCTCGTAGCCGATGATGTGGCCCGGCGGCCACCACGCGGCTACGTAATCGTGTTCGCCCGCCTCGGTGACGAGGATGGTTCGGAAGCCCTGGGCGTAGGCCGGGTCGTCGCGGAAGAAGACCTGCAACTCGTTCATACGCTCCAGATTGAAGAGGATGCTGCCGTTGCTACCGTAGATCTCGAAGGTGTTGTAGTTCTTGCGGCCGGGTGCGAAGCGCGAGCCATCGAAGGAGCCGAGGGCGCCATTCTCGAACTCGGCCAGCATGAAGGCCGCGTCGTCCACCGTCACCATGCCCGTGCCCGTGGTCTGGCCGCTGCCCGCCGTGAACGTCGCCGCACCTTCACCGGGCAGCGGTCGCTCCTTGATGAACGTCGTGGTAAACGCGGCGATGGCGCGAATCTCGCCCACCAGGTAGCGGGCCAGATCGACGCTGTGGCTGTTCAGGTCGAACAAGGGGCCGCCGCCCGCGATTTCCTGGCGTAGATGCCAGGTCAGCGGGAAAGAGGGGTCGACGATCCAATCCTGGAGATACGCGCCACGCCAATGGAAGATACGGCCGATGCGGCCCTCGTCGATGAGGCGTCGGGCGAGGCGCACGGCGGGCGCGCGGCGGTAGTTGTGGTTGAGGTAGTGGACGATGCCGGCCGCCTGGGCCGCGTCGAGCATCGCCTGCGCCTCGGCGACGGTCAGGGCGAAGGGCTTCTCGCAGAAGATGTGCTTGCCCGCCTTTGCGGCGGCCACAGCGATCTCATAGTGCATATGGGGCGGCACGGAGATGTCGACGATGTCGATGTCGTCGCGCGCTACCACCTTGCGCCAGTCGGTCTCGATTTCCTCCCAGCCCCAGCGGTCGGCGAACTCCCGCAGGTCGCGCTCGTTGCGGGCGCAGGCGACTTTGAGGACGGGCTTGATGGGCACATCGAAGAAGTGGGGCGGCTTGAGCCAGGCGTTACTGTGCGCCTTGCCCATGAACCTGCGCCACGATGATAAAGACAAGATAGCGCGACATTCATAGTTTGCATGCAGGCAGGCTCCCTCCGTGGCAACACTCGATGGGGGTATGCCCCTGGCGGGCGATACGGGGGCATCTTGCATCGGAGCGGGGACCTTGTCAAGGGCTGAGGGCGGCGCGCGCGGCGGCCATCGAGGGATACGCGGGCACGCTGCTCGATGCGCGGCCCACTATCGTCGCACAAACGTGAATGATTTGTGAAGAATGCTAGCCGGTATTTCCCTCGCCGCGGGTTTGGCATGGGATAGCCATAACAGTCGACTATAAACCGGCGTTACTTTTCTCAGAGAGAGAGAAGGCCGGAAGTCCACCGGCCCCGCCCGCCGCAGCGTCCTCTCGAGTTGTTGCGTTCATTTTTGCCAGCGCGCGGGTGATAGGGCCGATGGGCTGTGGTCTAAGCCATGGCGATCAAGGAGTCACTCGCATGAATCCCAATCCCACGTCCCCACGCATGAAGAAACCGCCGCGAGCCTTCATCACGCTGGTTGCCCTGTTTGTCGTGGCAATCGCAGCCGTCATGATGCTCGCCAGCACCCTGGAACCGCAGAGCGTGGTCGCCCAGGGTACAGGTCCTACGTCGACACCGACCCGCACGCCGGAGCCGACGCCCGCCATCGCCACCTCTGGCCCAGTCCAGTCTGGCCTGTCGGTGCGCACCTATGGCTTCAACAGCCAGGGCGCGGGCGACTATGCCGTCGCCAATCGCATCCCCGCCACCCCGCCGCCGGTTGTCCTGCCCAAGCACAAGGAGCAGGCGGCCCTGATCGATGCGGCCGAGGGGGAGGACATCGCCGACAAGGTCATGGCGCCGCCTGGCAGCGCGCCGGGCTACGTCGAAGACAAGCCCTACACCGACCCCAACGCGCCCTTCTACCCCCAGGCGACGCAGGCCCCGCGCCACGATAGCCTCACCTGGAACCCGGTGATCATGTCGGAGGTCTTCACCGCCGACGAGAACCAGCGCATGGGCCTGTACCGCCAGCTCTTCTCGAGCGCGGGCGGCTTCAACACGGCCGAAAAGGTGTGGCGTCGCCAGTGGTACGAGCCTGACCACCTGGACAAGGACCAGGATGCCTCAGGCGACGTGACCCCCGACGATATTCACTATGCGGCCGTCATGCAGGAATACACCTACGGGTTGATCAGCAATGAGCGATTGGATCGCACCCCCGACCCGGTGTATGCCAGCCCCGGCGGCGGCACGTTCATCTTTCCCGTCGGCCAGCGGGCCAGCGAGCTATTCGACGCCAACAACAACTGGGCGCCGACCGGCCCAGGCGCACAGCGCGGCTACGGCCTGACGTCCTTCGACGGCGAGTTTGACGGTATCTCGGACATCACCTACCTCGAGAGCGAAGTCACCCTATTCAACACCCTTAACCAGAGCGTCGCTCTCGACTTCAACGGCAACCACCAGCTTGATACCCTCAATAACGACGGCCTCACGCTGAGCGGCGACGAGTTGCTAGTCCTGCGCCTCGGCCCCAAGACGCTGCGGCTCAACACACCAGGCGGCAACGTAGTCCAGTTCCTGGATCACATCGCTGTCCTGCGCGCGCTGCAAACGTCGAACAACGGCGCGACCTTCGAGATCTACTACACCGGCGGCTTCCAGCCCAAGTCCCTGGGTCTCGTCACCCTGGGTCGCGGCGATGCGCTGCTGGCAGGAACCAACGGCGCGCCCCAGGTCATTCGCAGCGTTGCCAACGGCGGCCCCGGCGGTAACATGTGCCGCTACCCGGCCGGCCCGTGGTTCCTGTACCTGGACAGCTCCGACGCCCCTGACGCCCTCGCCACCGTAATCGTCGGCCGCGGCCTGGGCGCGACCCACGCGCCGATGGAGATCGGCATCTTCCAGCCGAACGTTGGCACGATCGAGCCGTGGTGGCTGAAGCGGATGTACGTCGATGGCCGCGAGTATAACGTCGTCGCCATCAACACCCGTGGCACGGGTACGCCCGTCCCCGCTGGCCCCGGCGGTTGCCGCCCTGCACCCGGCGCGTCCACCGTCGATATCACGCAGTTCACCAACATCACAGTACGTGAGCCGGTCTGCAAGGGCGCGGATGTCTTCATCGCCCAGCACTCGGTGCAGCTTGCCTGCTACCTACCCGGCGAGCGCCTGCCCTCGCTGCCGCCCTTCAACTACGAGCACTACATCCTGTCCGACGTGCAGCAGCTGCGCGCCTTCGCCACCTCTGAAGACCAGGTTCCCTACATCGGGCCGCTGGTTGGCCCGGTCGCGCCCCTGGTGCAGGACGACGGCCCCTTCCCATATCAGTCGTATCTAGGCCCCAGCTATTTCGACCCGGCCGCCCAGTCCTTCTTCTACGTCGTGGAGAGCCGCAACCCGCAGTTCCTGGGTGAGCTGTCGGAGCGCTACTTCCAGGTTCCAGACTCGACGGCCCCCGGCGGCGACCGCGAGTTCTGGTATACCCAGCAGTTCCGCACGCTGCCGGACCAGTTTACCGCGTTCATCTTACCCAACCTGCCGGAGACCACGCCGCCAACCCCACGGGGCGTGAATCCCGACCTGTACCTGCTCACGAGCGGCTTCCTCGCGCCCGAGGTCAAGTACTTGCAGTGGGTTGAGGACAACCCGGTGCCCACGGACAGTGTCGGCGGCCGCGCCAAGTTCTGGTTCGACCCCGACGGCATGCCCGAAGGCTCGAACAAGATCTATAAGGACGGCCGGGGCATCCGCGTCTACGGCCACCTGAACGAGGGCGCGCAGACCCTCGGCCCGACGGCGCTGACCGTGCTGGGTGCAGCGGCGGCCCCGTTCCCCATCGAGGTCCCCTACTACACCGACTGGCTCAGCATCACCGACCCGCGCGGTGTTGAGGCTCCCCGCAAGGATAGCCTGACCCTCAATCCCGCCTATCCCAACGAGTTCCGCAACGGCGGCGAGCCGCTCAGCTCCGTCTACGGCCAGATCTCCGTGGCTGGCGCTGGTGGCGGCGGCTCTGACGCGGGCGAGAAGGTCTTCCCGCGCCTGTGGTACGAGCCGTCGTACCTGGACAAGGTGCTGCGCACGCCAACGTTTGCCACCACCACCGTGGCGCCAACCACCTGCGCCCTTGCCACGCCCGTCAGCGGGACAGGCGGCCGCTTCGCCTTCAACACCCTGTCGCCCGGGTTCTCGGTGTACTACACCTTCACCCTGAACGCGCCGCGACGGGTGCGCATCTACACCGACCCGCAACCCACCACCGCGTCGAACTGGGCCTTGACCTCCGACGCCTACCTGCGGTTGTACGCCAATACCTGCGACACCACCACCGGTACGCCAACAGGCATCCTGGACTGGGATGACAACACCGGGCCTGGCTACACCGCCTTCCTCGAGCGCGATCTAGCGGCGGGCACGTACTACGTAGCCGTGTCGGTCGGCCCCACCGCCGCCGCCGCCAATGTCGCCCTCACCACGGGTGTGAACATCGTGCTGAACAGCTCCCTCATCGAGGAGTATCGCTTCGCGGCTGTCCAGCAAGAATACACCTACATGTTCCTCGACCCGTTCGACAAGCCAGTGGCGACACAGCCGGGCGGGCGCTTCCTGTTCCCCAACGCGACCGACCGTGCCGCGCTGCCCCTGCCGCCCATCGGCGCGACGTCGTCCTGGGGGCCGGCGTCACCCAGTACAGGCGCGGGCCTCAACAGCTTTGACGTCAACTTCGACGGCACGCCCGATCTGGTGACTGTTCAGAGCGAGCAGAGCCTGGCCGCCCTGACCAACATCGGGGCCGACTTCAACGGCAACGGAACTCTTGACCAGTTCGACCCCGGCGTGGCCGCCTCGCCCCTGTCCGGCGATGAGCTGGCAATCTTCCACACCGACGGCCAGGACATCGGCCGCAACGGCTCCGTCCAGTTCCTCGACTACATGGTGCGTCTGACCAACGTCGACTATCTCTCCGGTCGCGCCGACCTGGAAATCTGGTGGACCGGTGGTGGTCTGCACCCCGTGGCCAACGACAACCAGGACAGCTGCGACGATTTCTCGAAGTACCCTGACCTGGTAGCGCGCGTCACCGTCAGCACGGGCCAGATGGCGATCGTCGACCGTGGCCGCCAGCCGCGCGTCCTGGGCCCGGCCCAGACCAACATCGTCATCCCTGGCACGAGCAGCACCTTTGACGGCGCGTGGTTCGTGTACGTGCAGGCCGTCGCGGCTCCCATCCCTGGCCAGCCGCAGTCGGAGCGCGCCAACCTCATCGTCGGCCGCGCCCTCGGCGCCGCCGCCGCCGCCATCGACAACGGTGCGGGCAGCCATGCCCTCATCCCGCCCCAGTTGGACCCCGTCAGCGGCACGTACCGTGGTGGTCCCTGGTATCTCAAGCGCTTCTTCGTGGACGGCCACGAGTACAACGCCACCGCCGTCCTGACCGCCCCGCTGGGCAACGGCGAGACCGGCTTCAAGGCCATTACGATCCGCACGCCCATTCCCAAGGAGAGCGACCGGTTCATCACGCGCCTGTCGCAGGGATACCATCAGCCGGCGCGCTACCAGTTCGGTGAGGACACGAACATCCTGGATGTCGCGCCGCCGTTCAATGCCCAGCACACCATCCGCGAGGACATCGTCCGCCGCACGCCGCCGCAGTTTGCCGTCAGCACCGGCTTCCAGGCTGGGGCTGCATCGGCGCCGTGGTTGGCCCGGCTCGATCCTCTGACTGTGACCATCAACGACGAGGCTCGCGAGCCGCGCTTCTTCGGTGAGCTGAAGGAGATGTTCTACGAGACGCTCACCAATGGCGCTCCCAGCACGCCGCTGTGGTCGACGGAGCAGTTCAACACCCTTCCCGACCAGTTCACTGAACTAGGTCTGCCGAGGGTCAGTTGCACCTACTGACTTCCAGCTGGCAGAGCAAGATCGGCCGTCTGGCCTACAAGGGCTGCGATGCGATCACCGACACCCAGGACGAGCTGGCGGCGGCGCATCCACCTATCAGCCCGCCATCGCCCTTCCCGGTCAACCCGATCCCCTTCACTAACGCGCTCTCGCTGGTTGACCCGAACGCGGTGCCGTACTTCCAGGCGTCGCCCAACTACCCGTTGACCCTCGACTCCACCATCCGCATGCAGTTCTGGTACGACCCGGCCGACGCGGGCGCGGCCAAGATCGACGCCGGCCCCGACGAAGGCGACATCTACGTCAACAAGTGGACGTCCGGCATCGCCCCGACGGTCACCCCGACGCCGACGAAGACTTCGACACCGACGCCCACCAACACGCCGCTACCTGGGCAGGCGACCAATACGCCGACCCCGACCCCGACCCCGACCAACACGACGCAGCCAGGCGTGCCGACGGCGACACCGACCGTCAATCCCGGCCAGGGTCCGCGTATCCGCATCGCCCCGGCCAGCGGGCAGGTCGCGGTGGGCAACACGGCGGCGTTCGACGTGATCCTGGAGAACTTCTCCAACGTGTACGGCGCTGACTTCACGATGCAGTTCAACGATCAGCGCATCGCCATCCAGGGCAACAAGTGCAACCCCGGCACGGTCCTGTCGGGTGGCGCGGTCGTCGGCGGCGTCGCCGGCACCACGCTGACTTACGGGGCTGCGCTGCTCAACCCGGCGCCGCCGCAGAGCGGCTCCGGCGTCCTGTGCACCCTCACCGTTGTGGGCGTGTCGGCCGGCATGACCGTCCTCGACATCACCTCCGCCAACCTGGCCGATATCAACGGCATCCCGCTCCCGGCACCCTCCATCACCGATGGTAGCGTGACGGTCGTCGCGGGGGCCAACCAGGGCGCGGCGGCGGGCCAGCTGTACCTGCAGGGTCGCGTCCAGCACGACGGCGCGATGGTGGCGATGGGCGCGGCCCATCAGCCGACCGACCTGCTCGGCAACTACGCCCTGGTCAACCCGGCCGGCACCTACGACCTGCTCGCCAACAAGGGGAAGTACCTGCCCGCCAAGATTTCCAGCGTGGCAGTGATCTTCAACGGCCTGACCGAGGTGCCGTCGATGATCCTCAAGGGCGGCGACGCCAACACCGACGGTACGATCAACCTGTTCGACCTGGTGATCGTGGCATCCGCCTTCGACACCAAGCCGCCCAGCCGCCCCGAGGCCGACATCAACGAGGATGGCAAGGTGGACATCCTTGACCTCGTGATGGTTGGCTCGAACTACGGCAGCAGTGGCGTCCAGGACGGCCTGCACTCCGCGAAGGCGGCCGACGCCAAGCCCGGCGTCGCTCGCATCACGGCCGAAGGCCCAGCGGTCGTCAAGCCTGGCGAAGAGTTTAAGGTTCCCGTCCGCTTGCGCGGCGCGAAGGACCTCTACGGCGCGCAACTGGCGGTCACCTTCGATGCAAGCACGGTGACCCTGGTTGATGCGGGACGACGAGGCCAGCGGCGTCCAGGCTACGGTCGGCAACCCGTTGGCGGGCGCGTTCGTAGCCAACAACAAGGCTATCGACGGGGTCTACGTTTCGCGGCGACCAAGCTCGCCCCCGACAAGGCGGTCGACGGTCGGCGTCCTGGTAACCCTCACCTTCCGCGCCGTGGCCGAAGGCAGCCCGAAGATCGCCGTCAGCGAGGCGCGCCTGCTCAACATCGGACGCCAAGTCCCAGACGGTAAGCTTCGGCGGCGGCAAGTAACGTAAGCCTGGGGACGCCTCGGCGCACCCAATGAACCCCAGGGGCGGACCGCTCGGTCCGCCCCTGGCCTTTCTGAGCAGGGAATACGGCGGGCCGTCGCCTACGCTTGCGCGTGGCGACGGCCCGCCGCCTGCAGAGCCTGCGCCGGAGGTGCTGTGCGCTACCCGACAGCATCAGGAATCCAGCGCCCGCCTTTATCAGGGGAAAGGCAGACACTTGTGTAGTGGTGATTGTTCTACAGGTAATGTGGGGATTTTCCGACAGGGGAACCAGTAGATTATCTAGAGGGGAGGGGAGCGTTGAGCTAGCTCAACCACGGCAGCCAGGGGCAGCGCCTCGACCGTCCCTCGGTAGCCGGTGACGGTGGTCGCCATGCACAGCGAGTTGAGGATGGCCTCCTCGGTCGCCTCGATGGCAGCCAGAAACAGGGGCGACACACGGTCGTTGGGCAGTTCGCTCAGGGTAGCCAGGGCCGCCCGCCGTCGTGCGGTGCGCCGCACGTCCGGCGCCGTGGAGAAGGCGAGGGCGTAGTCGCCGGAACCGTGGCTCATGGCGGCGCCGGTGCGCGCCAGCCCCGCCATCGCTCGCGCCGCCAGCCGCGTCAGGTTACGGTCAGACAGGGGCGCGTCCGTTGCCAGGACCATCATGATGGAACCGTCATCCGTTGCGGCCAGCTCTGTGTGGTAGCTGTAGCGGCCCAGGGCAATGCCAACCGGCAGGCCCGCCACCTGAAGCACGCCGCCAAAATTGGACTGGACCAGCGCGGCGACCGTGTAGCCGCCAAGCGCAGCGGGCAGCCGCCGCGACGCCGTGCCGATGCCGCCCTTCCAGCCGAAGGCCACGGTTCCTGTCCCCGCGCCGACCGCGCCCTCGTCGACAGGGCCTTCGGCGGCGGTGTCGATGGCGCGGCGAATGATCTCAGGCGTCAGGATGCGGCGGCGAATGTTGTTCAGGTAGCCATCATTGGTTTCACCCACCGCAGCGTTGACCGATATGACAGCCTCGTTGCCCGGCTGAGCCAGGGTCCAGTCAAGGATGGCGTCGGCCGCGCGGGGCACGGCCAGGGTGTTGGTGAGAACAATGGGCGTCTCAAGCTCGCCCAACTCCACCAGTTGGGTGGCCCCGGCCAGCTTGCCGAAGCCGTTGCCCACGGCCAGACCGGCCGGGACCTTATCCTGGAACGGGTTGCCATCGTGGGGCAGAATCGCCGTCGCGCCGGTGCGGATGTCGTCGCCCTCGATGACCGTCACGTGGCCGACGCGAACGCCGGTCACATCGGTGAGGGCATTCAGGGGACCGGTGGGGAGAATACCCAGGCGCAGGCCCAGTTCCCGGGCGCGGCGGCGGTCGGTCACGGTGTCCCCGTCGTCAACAGGCCGCGTGCGAGGGCGTATTGGACCAGGGCGGAACGGCTGTGGAGGTTCAGCTTCTGCATGATGCGGGTGCGGTACGTCTCGACGCTCTTGGGGCTGAGGATGAGTTGCTCGGCAATCTCACTGGCGGTATAGCCGAGGGCGATCAGCTTCAGCACCTCGCGCTCGCGCTCGCTGAGCCCCCCGTAGTCGTCGGCCTGGCCGCCTCCGCTCCCGTGCGCCAGATAGTCTTCCAGCACCATGCGCGTTGCCGACGGATAGAGAAACACCCCGCCCTGGGCGACGGTGCGAATCGCGTCGATCAGTTCCGTGTCGACGGTGGACTTGAGCACGTAGCCCGCCGCGCCAGCCTTGAGGACGGGGAACAGGTAACGCTCATGGGCATGAACCGTCAGAATGAGAACCTGGGTTCGCTCGCAGGCCGCGTGGGCCTGGCGGGTCGCTTCCAGGCCATCCATGCCTGGCATGGAGATGTCCATCGTCGCCACATCGGGGCAGAGCGCCGCAATCTGGGCTACGGCCTCCGCACCATTGCTCGCCTCACCGACGACTTCCATGTCCGGCTCGCTGTCCAGCAGGGCGCGTAATCCCACCCTTACCACGGGATGGTCGTCAACGATCAGAACCCGAATCTTGTTCACGCTCATGGGGTCACTTCCAGCAGATCGTCGGCTCCGACGGCACGAGGGCCGGGCCGGTCGTTCCCGCCCGATGGCGGCCACGCGGCGGCGATCACTGGGCGCACGGGCTGGCTGTCCAGGGGAACACACGCTGTAATGCGCGTCCCGTGCCCAGGCCGCGAGGCGAGCTGCAACTCACCACCGATAAGGCTCATTCGTTCGCGCATGCCCACCAGGCCTAGCCCACGCGGGGCGGCCGAGCCAGGAGTCGTTGGGTCGAAGCCGACGCCATCGTCCTCGATCACCAGGACGAGTCTGGCCGCCTCGCGCCACAGGCTGACGGCCACGGTGGTCGCCTGCCCGTGCCGCGCCACATTCGTCAACGCCTCCTGAACCACGCGGAACAGCGCCAGCTCAATCGGGCCAGGCAGTCGATTCTCGATGCCTTCCACGCTGAGTGTCGCGCGCGCCCCGCCCGCCGCGTTAAACTCCTCGACCCGCCAGTCTAGGGCGGCGGCCAGGCCCAGGTCATCCAGGATGGTGGGGCGTAGCTCCAACGCCACCCGCCGCACCTCCTCCAGGGCGGCCGCCGTCAGTTGACGCAGCTCCTGAACGTGGCGGCGCGCCTCTTCGGGATTCGGGGAGCGTTCCAGCAAACGAATGCGGACCAGGAGCGAGGTCAGCGCCTGCGCGGCCTCGTCGTGCAGTTCGCGGGCGATGCGGCGTCGCTCCTCTTCCTGCGCCTCGAGAATCGCGCCCGACAGGCGATGCAGGCGCTCCGCGTCCTCTTCCAACGCATCGAGCATCTGGTTGAAGGCGGCTGTGAGGCGCATGAAGCGCTCGTCGGTCAGGGGGTCATCGGAGATGCGCAACCCGGTGTTGCCGCGCCGAATCTCATCCACCCCTGCCTGGAGGCGGTCGAGGGGCCGCAGCGCTAACTTGAGCACGATGTAGTTGACCGCGAAGCTAATCGCCAGCCCGACCGTGACAAACAACAGAATCAACTCAAAGTGCGCATCGTCGGGGAAGAAATGCACGTGCCACACCGTGCCGATGGTGCCGACGATAGCGCCCAATGCCACAATCGCCGAGTTGGCGATGAGAATCTTGTAGAGCAGTGGCAATTGCAGCAGCCGTTGACGTAGTTGCACGGCAAAACCCGATCTCTGGGTGTGCAGCCGGAATAGCCATCCCTCAATGCCTCCTCATTCTACACGGGCGCGACACGACGGGCGTAGCAAGTTCGGCACGCGGCGTAGAACCCTCACCACGAACCCACGAGATGAGTGCCTCTCATTGCTTGTCGTTTCTCCTGTTGCGAGTATACTGTCTCTGGGAACTCGCCCGATACGGAATCCAACGCCACAGGTGGCCCCAACATGGCTGACTCTCAAGGCCCCAAGCCCAGTAATTACGACGCCTACGTAAAAGCGGACTTCAACCAACCCGAGTTCTACCCTATTCAGCAAACCCTCAATCCCCAACTGTACCGCCCCGTCGCTCCATGGATCGGGCGTCTCCTCCTGCCAGCCGAAGACCAGCGCGACACGGTTGGGGGCGTGCTCTTCGAGGTCTACCATACCCCTGAAGCGCACCGTGCCTCATCGGCCACACCATCTATCTGCGCTGGGCAAAGGATGATGCGACCCAACGCCGCGTGGCTCAAACCCGCTATACAGTCAAGTTCGGCGCGGACGCCGAGCAGAGTCGCGACGCCGGACAGATTGTCCCCGCGCGTATCGATGGCTGGGCCGACGTCGATCCCCTGGAATCGCTGGCCGCCTATCACCCCCTGGACGACATTCTGGTCTATCTGGAGGAGCCATCGCTAGAGCCAGGCGCGCTCGATCGGCCGGCCGCCCTCTACATCGACCATGACCCTATCCAGATATCCGCCCCGTACTATGCTCTGGTACGCATCGACGGCCGCACCACGCCAGGGAGCGACCTGTTCACCGTAACCCATTACAACCGCGCATCGGGCCAGTTCGACGGCCCCCAGGCGACGCTGCGCTTTCCCGATATCGTGCGCGATATGTATACCGTGCGCAACTCCACCATGGATGACATCGAGAAATCGCCTGTCAACCCCGACGGTTGGTACGTTTACGGGGCGCAGGACCGCGCGGGCCAGTTCACGGTACGCGCCCTGGCTCCCCGCGACCTGCTCTCCCTGCGCGCCGACCGCGTCATCAGCGACCCGAAGGCGGGCCGCCGCTACATCATGAAGCAACTCTGGGATGATAGCGAGAAGAAGAAGGGGCAGATCGAGAAGACGCTGGTTACGCCCCAGGCAACCGGCGCCATGGCCGCCTGGCAGGAAGGCGAGCGCGGTCTGCTACTGCATGTCTACGGCGGCATCGGCGGGCAAAAGACCGAGCCAGCCGCCAAGTTTTTCGTCTTCTGGGGCCACTTCGCCTACGGCTTCGCCGATGTCGTGCGCGAGCCGTTGACCGACGAGCTGCGCTTCGACATCGTCTACCATCAGGTGTACGCCCAGAACGTCGACGGCGTCATCGCTGGCGCGATTCACTGGTCCCATTACCTCGGCGACCGCCAGTTCGGCTGGCTCGGTACGCGCCCGGTGGCCGACACCATCGTGAAGTTGCCCGGCCTGACCGAAACCTACACGTCCAACCTGGGCGACTGGAATCCCCTGGACACGATCCGAGACAACCTGGAAGCTATCACCGCGCGCTATCGCGTCGGTGACGGCAGCGGCGCGACCTTCGCCACCGCCGCCTATAGCTGCTCCCAGGACGCCAGTCAGGCCATGTTTGATGCCATCACCGAGATCGAGGATCGCATCCTCGAGGACCCTGCCCCTGTCGTCGCCCTGACCATGGACCCGGCGCAAGCCACCCGCCTCCAGGACTTGATGGGCATCCAGCACGACATCAAGGACAAGATGAGCTTCTTGTGGAAGACACGCAAGGACTGGAAGGACGACCCCCAGGTGTACGGGAAGGGGTTCGACGATGGCGCTATCCGCAACTTTCTGACCGGCCTCGGCAGCTTCCGCATGATGCTGCCCCCCGTCGCCTATCGCAGCACCATGGACGTTCTGCTCAAGTACAATGCCGAGGCGTTCGTACTGCGTACCAATCAGGTGGGCGGTTGGGATCCGGAGATTGCGCCCGTCGCGCCCAACGTATAGCCATCGAGCAGGGGCCTGCCACAGGAAGCCCCGCTCCTCACAAGGTAGCCTGCCATGCGCTTTAGTCGGTGGCTCCCCGTCAGCCTCGCCACCTTATTCGTCTTGCTGACACTGGGTGGCGCAGCCCTGGCCCAGGGCGCTCAAACTATCAGCATCACATCGCCCGCGCCGGGCACGACCGTCGGCAGCCCCGTCGTCATCACCGGGCGCACCAGCGGCCCTCCACTCAACAACACGCTGTCCTATCAGATCACCGCCGACAACGGTGCGCTGCTCGGCCAGGGCGAGTTCGGAGTCAACCCTATCCCCGGTGCGGGCAGCCAGTTCACTGCAAACCTGGCCTTCAGCGTCCCAGCCGGCGGCGGCCCGATTCGCATCGACATCACCGACCGCGACGACCAGGGCGGTATCGTCGCTTTCGCCTACACAGTCCTACAGGCCAGCCCTCCCAATCCCAGCGACCAACCCGGCGCTATCTCCAGCGAGCCAACCCAGATTATCGTCATCGACAGTCCCACGCTGGGCGCGAATGTGGGCAGCCCGATGACCATCACGGGGCGGACCAACCTGTATCCCGTCGCGGGCGAACTGGGGTATGAGGTGCAGGGCGCGGGAACCACCAATCTGGGCAATGGCACCTTCCCGGTGAGCGGCCAGGCAGGTGGGTCGGGCACGTTCATCGCCGCTATTCCCTTTGCCGCCCCCGCCGAGGGCGGCCCCATCCAGCTCGTGGTCTTCGAGCAGAACCCCGAAACCCTCGCCTACACGGCAATCACCACGCTGCGGCTGAATGTTGCGCCGCCTGCGCCCAGCCAGGCCATCACCATCGCCGCGCCTGTCGAAGGCTCCCAGGTGACCAACCCCTTTAACGTGCTGGGGCAGGCCACCGCTGCGCCTGCACGCGGCGCGCTGAGCTTCAGCATCGTGGATACGTCGGGTGTGCCGCTGGGTAATGGCGACATACCTGTCAATCTGGTAGGCGAGGCGTGGGTCTTCAACGCACCGGTCAGCTTCACCTCGCCCGCGCCGGGCAGCGGTTTGGTGCTATTCGTCGCCGACCAGGAGGCGAACGGTACGGTCCGCGCCAGTTCCCAGGTCTTGTTGACCTTCA
This sequence comes from Anaerolineae bacterium, assembly GCA_026129385.1. Classification (GTDB taxonomy): domain Bacteria; phylum Chloroflexota; class Anaerolineae; order Epilineales; family JAHCIE01; genus JAHCIE01. Next base: position 45 of record JAHCIE010000012.1, on the reverse strand, counting down.
ACCCACCGCCCCCCCCCCCCCCCCCGGCCCCGCCACCCTCGGCTG
>JAHCIE010000119.1 GCA_026129385.1 Anaerolineae bacterium | reverse complement strand
GTCTGGCCGTCAGCCGCGAGTTGGGCGACCGCCAATGCATCGGTCTTGCCACGGGGAACCTGGGCGACCTCGCCTTCTTCCAGGGCGACCGGGAGACGGCCCGCGTCTACTGGTCGCAGGCCCTCACCGCCTATCGCGAGCTTCAGGACGACTACAGCATCGCCATCTATCTCAACAACCTGGGCGAGCTGGCGCGACTGCGCGGCGACAACGCCGAGGCCGAAGACAGCTTCCGCCAGAGCCTGCGCCTGTTCCACAAGCTCGAAGCCCGCACCCTCATCGTCCCTGTGCTGCTCAACCTGGCTCAAATGGCCTGGCTACAAGGTCGGCCCGAACGCGCCGCCCGCCTGTTGGGCGCGGAGGAGCGCCTGCGCCAGGAGGTCGGCTCCCGGCTGACCCCTGACACGCAGACCGATTACGAGGGCCTCCTCCCCCAACTTCAGGTCAGCCTGGGCGACGCGGCCTTCACTGCCCTGTGGTCGGCCGGCCACGCCCTCACCATCGAAGAGGCCCTCGCCCTCGCCCTCGCCGCCGAGTGACACCGCCCCCCGGCGGGATGGCAGAAGCCATCCAGAGCCGCCAGGCCAGGGTCGGGTCGGCCGCTGAGAGCTATCTGCACGCCCTCGGTCGGGCAGGGGCGATGATGCATCGTCGGCGGCGACGAATCACGGCCTGGGGGAGCTAGTGGCATCGGGGATAGCTGCCCGCGAGCCGTTGTCGAGCAGCGCCTCGGCGATGGCGTGGCGGGCGATGGCCGCGAGGCCAGGGTTGGTGTCCTGGTAGTAGGGCAGGGCGATCAGCCCGAAGGACAAGGCCCAGCCGCGGCCGCGCGCCCACGTCCCGTCGTCCACGGCGAGTGGGGCGCGAAAGGCGGGGCGCGTCGCGGCGGTGAAGAGAGTCCAGGCTGGCAACAGGTCGCAGGCGGGGTCGCCGACGCCCAGGCAGCCAAAGTCGATGGCCGCGCTCAGGCGGCCCTCGCGCGCCAGCAGGTTGCCCGCGTGCAGATCGCCGTGGAGCCAGACCGGCGGCCCCTCCCACGCGGGTGCGGCCAGGGCCGCCTCCCACGCGGCCGTCGCCGCGTCCATATCGAGCGCGCCACGCAGCGCGGCGATGGCGGTGCGGGTCTCTGCGTCGCGGGCCGCCAGGGGCACGCCGCGCCATGAGTTGTGCGCGCCAGGCGGCGGGCCGTCTGTGGCGTCGATGGCGTGCAGGGCTGCCACGAAGCCCGCCAGATCGGCCGCCGCCTGGCAGGGGTCGGCGAGGCGGTCGAGGGTGGCGTTCTCGCCGTCGAGCCAGCGGTAGACCGACCAGCGCCAGGGGTAGCCCGCGCCGGGCGCGCCCGCCGCCAGCGGGATGGGGACAGCCAGGGGCAGGCGCGGGGCGAGCCAGGGCAGCCAGCGCTGCTCCTTGTCTACCTGCTCCACGGCCCAGTGGATGCGGGGCAGGCGCACCACCATGTCGTCGCCGAGGCGGTACAGGGCATTGTCCGTCCCGGCCGAGGGAACCGGTGCGATGGGCAGCCTGGCCCAGCGGGGGAATTGCGCTGCAAGCAGGCGGCGCACGAGACCGACGTCGGTCTCAATCTCGTCAGCGTGCATCTTGCCCGTGGTCATAGGCCTCCTGGTGGACCATTAGCAATGGACGAAGACCAACGACCCGTAGTATAACTCCATTATGCGATTCCTGTAGCGAGGCGCGTATGCCCAAAGTCGAAATCCCTCCCTGGCAGGCGACGCGGCTGGTCAGCCCCGGCCCCGTCGGCCTCGTCACCGTCAAGTACCGCGACAAAGTCAACCTCCTGCCTATTGGCTGGACCTGCGCCCTGAGCCAAAACCCGCCGCGCATCGGCATCGCCGTCCACCCCAGCCGCTACAGCCACGACCTGCTGCGGCGGGCGGGCCAGTTCGGCCTGAGCATCCCCGGTCGCGCTCTGGCCGAAGCCGTCGCCAGGGCGGGTGCGACGAGCGGCGCATCGGGCGTCGACAAGGCCGCGCTGACAGGCTTGACGTGGGCGGAGCCAACCGAGATCGACACGCCCCTCATCGCCGAAGCGCTGGCCTGGCTGGAGTGCGTCATCGTCAGCGTCGTCGATAGCGGCGACCACACCCTATACGTGGGCGAGGTACAGCGCGCCGCCGCCGAGGCAGCCGCCTACCAGGATGGCTGGCTACTGCCGGAGGACGAGGAGATGCGCCCGCTGCACCATCTGGGCGGCAGCCGCTACGCGCTGCTCGGCGGCCCCTTCGAGGTCCCCATCTCGAATCCCTAATCCCTACTCTCGTTTCACGTTTCACGCCGCCCGCCCTATAATCCCTGGCTATGCAACGCCTGTCTGCCCGCGCCTGGCTCGCCCGCGACGGCCTCATCCTGCTGGCCCTGCTGGGCGTGCTGCTGGTCATCTTCTGGCAGGTTACCCTCGGCGGGCGCAGCCTCGTCCCCTTTGACACGCTCTACAGCGTTCCGCCTTACAGCGCGTTCGCTGCACAGCAGGACGTCGGCCCGCCCCACAACGCCCTGGTCACCGACCTGCTCTTCCAGAACTACGCCTGGAAGAGCTTCATCCGGCGTCAGTTGGAGGCCGGTGAGATCCCGCTGTGGAACCCCCACCTGTTCGCGGGCGTACCCTTCCTGGCCGCCGGGCAGCATTCGCTGCTGTTCCCGCTGAGCGTTCTGTATCTGTGGCTGCCGCTATGGCTCGCCTACGGCTGGTTTACCGTCCTCGTGACGTGGCTCGCCGGCGCGGGCGCGTACCTGTTCGCCCGCCAGTTGGGCCTGCCACGCGGCGGGGCGGCCGCCTCGGCGTTCACCTTCGCCCTGGGGCAGATCTTCCTCATCAACCCGGTTCACCCCATGATTCTGGCCGGCATGGCCTGCCTGCCCTATACCCTCATCGCCATCGAGGGCCTGCTGCGGCGGGTCGGTGGCGGCGAGGGGCTGACGGTGCGGGTCATGCTGCTGGCATTGCTGGGCGCGGCGTCAGTCGCGCTGACCTTCCTCGCCGGTCACATCGAGATCGCGCTGTACAGCCTGCTGGTCGTGGCGTATTACACGGTCGCGCGGCTGGTGATGGCAAGCCCCCCCTTAGTCCCCCCGCTTGCGGGGGGAGATGAGACTCCCCCTCCCCGTGGACGGGGAGCGACGGGGTGGGGTCTTTCCCTCCGCGCGGGGCTGGTCGTGGCGGGGGTCGTGCTGCTGGGGCTGGCGCTGGCGGCGACGCAGATCGTCCCGCTGTTCGAACTGGTCAGCCGCAACTACCGCGCGGGGGCGACGACCCTGGCCGAGGCGCGCGACTACGCCTTCCCGCTGCGCCACATCCTCAAGTTCGTGATGCCCGACGTGTTCGGCAATCCCGCCCACCACGGCTACTACGACATCTTCGCCGGCGCGTGGGTCGGCGACCTGCGCAACGCAGCGGGCGAGAGCGTGTCCAGCCTGGCGTGGGGCATCAAGAACCACGTCGAGGGCGCGGTGTACGCGGGCCTGCTGCCGCTGCTGCTGGCGGTCGTGGCGCTGTGGGGGGCGGTGACGACCGACGACCGACGACCGACGACCGACGACCCCAGGACGACTTCTTCGTGGTCGGTGGTCGGTGGTCGGTGGTCGGCTTGGGGTCGTCGGTCGTCAGTGGTCCGTGGTCAGACAGGCTATGTTGCTCTCTTCGCCCTCCTCGCCCTCGTCTCGCTCCTGTTCGCCTTTGGCACGCCGCTGTACGCGCTGCTGTACGTCCTACCCGGCTTCAGCCAGTTGCACACGCCCTTCCGCTGGGTGTTCCCCTACGCCTTCAGCCTGGCGATGCTGGCGGGCTTCGGCTGGGCGGCCATCCCCCGCTGTCGCGCCTTCACCCGCGCCCTGGGTTGGGTCGCCGTGGCCCTGGGCGGCCTGACGCTCCTCGGCGTCGGCGTCGGCTATCTGCTGCGCGACCGCCTGCTGCCCGTGGGCGACCGCCTGGTGGCGCGGCTGGCGAAGGCGAGCGACGTCTTCAGCGGCGGGGCGGCCTTCCTGTCCTACGAGGGGCGCGTCGTGCTGCTGTTCGGCGTGTTCCTCAGCCTGTCGGGGCTGGCGCTGGCGGCCCTGGCGTGGGGCTACCATCGACCGGGCGGCAGCCTCACCCGCTCGCGCCTCGTGCAGGTCGCTGCCCTGGGCGTGCTGGCCGTGGACCTGGCCGCCGCCTCGTGGGGCTTCAACCCGGCCACCGACCCGAAGCTGGCCGATTTCACGCCGCCCGCCGTGGCCTGGCTCCAGGCGCGGCAGGCCGAGGAAGGCCCCTTCCGCATCACCGCCCTGGGCGACAAGGCCCTGCTGGCCCCCAACCTGGCCCTCATCCTGGGCCTGGAAGACCTGCGCGGCTACGACTCCATCATCCCGCGCCAGTACGTCGACACCGTGCGCCAGATCGGCGACCAGGACCTGCTGCTCTACAACCAGGTCGCGCCGCTACGCAAGTCGGACAGTCTCGACTCGCCACTCCTCGACCTGCTGGGCGTGCGCTACGTGCTGAGCAGTCGCAGCATCGACCGCCCCGGCTGGACGCTCGCCTACGACGGCGAGGTAAAAATCTACCGCAACGACGCCGCCCTGCCGCGCGCCTTCTTCGCCGACACGGTGAGCGGCCGTGTGCCCATCACCGTCGCCGACAACCCGGCCGCCGCCACCCTGGCAACGGCCCCCGGCGGCGCGGGCGACCGGGTGAGCATCACCCACCGCGCCGGCAACGGCCTGGACCTGGACGTGACCCGTAGCGGCGGCGACGGGCTACTGGTCGTCGCGGATAGCTACTTCCCCGGCTGGCAGGCGTACCTCACCCCCGCCGACGGCAGCGCGCCCGAACAGGCGACACCCATCCTGCGCGTCAGCGACAACTTCCAGGGCGTGGTCGTGCCGCCGGGCGCGTGGCGGCTGCGCCTGACCTACTCGCCCATGTCGGTCAAGGTGGGGCTGTACCTGTCCTTCGTCGCGCTGGCGACGCTGATGTTCCTGCTGGGCTTCGCCGGCTGGCGGCGCATGTACGGCGCGGGCCACGAGGAGGATGCCGTGCGCCGCGTCGGGCGCAACTCCCTGGCCCCCATGCTCACCAACCTCGGCAACAAGGTCGTCGACTTCGCCTTCGCCGCCATCATGCTGCGCATCCTGGAGCCGACCCTGGCCGGCCGCTACTACTTCGCCATCGCCATCATTGGCTTCGTCGAGATCTGGAGCAACTTCGGCCTCAACCTGTACCTGACGCGCCACATCGCCCAGGACAAAAGTGACGCCGAGGAGACGGCGGGCCAGATTCTGTCGCTGCGCCTCCTGCTGCTCGCCGTCGCGCTGCCCGTCCTGCTGCTGCTCGGCGTAGTGTGGGACCATTTCTTCGGCCTGACGCCCGACGTCATCGCCGCCATCTTGCTACTGTACGTCGCCCTCATCCCCGGCGCGGTGTCGGCGGCCCTCAGCTCGGTGTTCTACGCCTACGAGCGTATGGAGTACCCGGCCGGCCTCACCAGCCTGACCACCCTGTTCAAGGTGACGCTGGGCCTGGCCGCGCTGCTGGCGGGGTGGGGTATCGTCGGGCTGGCGGGCGTGGCCGTCGTCACCAACCTCGTCACGGCGGCCATCCTGTGGCGGGCGGCGACGCGGCTGTTCTTCCGCCCCCGCCTGGCCTTCGAGCGCGTCGCCGCCCTGGGCATCCTGGTGGCGTCCTTCCCGCTGATGCTCAACCACCTGTTGCAGACCCTGTTCTTCAAGGTGGATGTGACCCTGCTCCAACCGCTGCAAGGCGACGCGGTGGTGGGCTGGTACTCGACGGCCTACAAATGGGTGGACGCGCTGCTCATCATCCCGGCCTACTTCACCCTGGCGATCTTCCCGCTGATGTCGCGCCTGGCGACCACCGAGGGGCCGACCACCGACCACCGACCACCGACCACCGAGGGGCCGACCACTGATCACCGACCACCGACCACCGACGGGCCGACCACTGACCACCGACCACCGACCACCGACGGGCCGACCACCGACCACCGACCACCGACCACCGACGGGCCGACCACGGAACAATCTCTAATCTCTAATCCCCAATCTCTCTCCACGCCCCTCACGCGCCCCTACACCCTGGCGCTGCGCGCGCTGCTGATGATCGCCCTGCCCGTCGCCGCCGCCACGACCTTCATGTCGCCGCAGTTGATTCGGCTACTCGGCGGCCCCGCCTACCTGCCCCACGGCGCGATTGCGCTGAGCATCATGATCTGGTTCCTGCCCTTCAGCTTCGTCAACGGCGTGACGCAGTACGTGCTGGTCGCCGTGGATGAGGCGAAGTGGATCACGCGCAGCTTCGCCGTGGCCTTCGCCTTCAACGTCGTCTTCAACCTCATCTTCATCCCGCGCTACAGCTACCCGGCCGCCGCCATCATCACCATCCTGTCCGAGATCGTGCTGATGGTCCCCTTTATGTGGGTCGTGCGCCGCCGCGTCGGCCCCGTCAACCCGCTCGCCCTCGCCTGGCGGCCCGCTCTCGCCAGCGCGGCCCTGGCCGTGGTGTTCGCCCTGCTGTGGGGTCGCGGGCCGTGGCTGCTGGTGCTGCTCCTGGCGGCGGGCGTCTACCTGGGCGTCCTCGTCGCCGTCGGCGGCCTGACCGCCGAAGATCGCGCGTTGGCGAAAAGATTGTTGCCAGGCCGTAACCCGGTGACAGCACAAACGTCATCCATAGTGGCGCTGGAATCCGAATCGCAAATCGAAATCTAGGACAGGACGCAGGCTCCCGCGCCGTGGCTGCGTCCTCTTCATTCCAAGGAGCCCATCGTGTCGCCCCGCTCTGTCGCGCTCCGCCCCTGGCTGCGTCTCGCCCTGCTGGTGAGCGTCGCCGCCGCCCTGTGCCTGCCCCTCGTGTCGTCCTTGCCGTCCGCGGCTGCGCCCGCCGCTCCCCGCAGCTACGGCCCTCTCCCCGATAAGTTCCTGTTCAACATCGGGGCTCTTCCCGCGCCAACGCTGGATCGACCGGCTAACCTGGCCGTTGGCCCTGATGGCACAATCTACCTTGCGAACAGAGGCAAGAGCCAGATACAACGCTTCTCTGCTCAAGGAGAGTTTGAGGGCGTCTGGGGAAGCTTCGGTGAGGCCGATGGTCAGTTCGTAGGGATCCAAGATATCGCCGTAGCCCCGGATGGAACGGTCTATGTCCTGGACGGCTTTCGTTCCAACACGGCGCGTGTGCAGCAGTTCTCCGCAGAAGGCGTCTGGCTGGATACATGGCATGACTTCGCCTATGTGGGTAACGAGCTAAGGTCGGCCAATTCGCTCGCAGTTCTGCACGATGGGAGCGTCCTGGTAACGGACGTCAACCGAACCATGGTTGAGCATTTCTCGGCGAGGGGAGAGTACCTCGGCGTCTGGGTTCCCCCATGGCACCATCCAGGATGGTCGCCCGACGACATAGCCGTTGCCCCCGATGGGACAGTCTACGTCATCGCCAGCCTTGCTCACCCCCTTGTTCGTCACTTCTCAGCAGCAGGAGAGAGACTGGAAGAATGGACGAGCGTGGGCCAAGGAGACCCTCCGTACTTCTCTGCATGGAGTATCGCCGTCGCCCCTGACAGTACAGTCTATCTGGCTGGCGATATCTGGGTCGAGGACCAGTTGAGGAATCAGATCAGGCGCTTCTCGGCGCGGGGAGAAGCCCTTGGTCAATGGGATGCTCGCGCCTGGGGCTTGGCAGTAGGGCACGACGAAGTCATCTTCGCCAGTGACAGCGACGCGAATCAGGTAAAACGATTCACGCCAGATGGCCGATTGCTTGGCACGATTGGGAACGATCCTGCAACTGAGGGGCAATTCGCGTGGCCGGGCCACATAGCCGTCGGGCCCGATCGCAGTATCTATGTTATCGATCGTAGCAACAAGCGCGTTCAGCGTTTTGCCCCCGATGGGACATATCTGGGCAAGCTGGGTGGTGGGGACAGCGGCCAGGGTCAGTTGACATACCTGGCCGCCATCGCCGTTGCCTCTGATGGAACCGTGTATGTCTCCGACAGTGCCGGCAATCGTATCATTCGCTTCTCACCCAGCGGTGAGTTCATCGGTGAGTGGTCTAACCTTGAAGCTTACGCGATGGAAGTCGCGGCCGATGGCTCGCTCTATCTGGCGGGGCGGACCATTGTCCATCTGTCTCCTACTGGGGCTGTGCTGAACTCATTCGGCAGCCCGGCGTATCCGTGCCTCGCATGCTTCGCCCCAAATGGGGTTGCGATTGCGCCTGATGGCAGCATCTATGTGACTCTCATAGGCTTCACTACGGTAGAGCACTATTCTGCGGCTGGCACACAGCTTGGCTCCTGGAACTACGGCGGCGGCGGCTACAATCCAATGGCTGCCCCGACGAGTATCAGCATTGGAGAAGATGGTGCGGTTTACTTGGGCGGATACGGAGACGGCATGCTTCGACGCTTTACCCTCGACGGCCAACCCCTGGGCGAGTGGCGCGTCCA
>JAHCIE010000118.1 GCA_026129385.1 Anaerolineae bacterium | reverse complement strand
GATTGTGTGGAATGCACGAGGAGTGTTCAGCGGGCAATTTCCGCACTTCCCGGTGTTGAAACGGTTGAGGTTTCGCTGACTACCGAGAAGGCCGTCGTTCAGTTGGATCCGTCTCGAGTTAACCTTGCAGCCATCGCCAAGGCCGTGTCCCAGGCCGGCTATTCTGTTCCTCCATCGGAGCCAACGGATGTTGCACCTGCGCCGCTAGCGGGAGTAACCCGTCAAGTTCTGACGTTGTTCGGGATCGTCTTTGGCGTAGTATTGTTCATCGTGGTGGTCGGGGAGTGGATGGGCTTCTTTGAAGCCATCACCGAGCGCGTACCCTGGCCGGTTGGGGTAGGCATTGTCCTGCTGTTTGGGTATCCCATTTTTCGGAACGTCCTTCGCTCAGCCTTCCATCGGCAGATTACGTCCCACACTCTGATGAGCGTTGGGGCGATTGCCGCGCTAGTTGTTGGTCAATGGGCGACAGCGGCCGTCGTGGTGTTTTTCATGCGCGTGGGCGACTACGCTGAACACTTCACGACTGAACGTGCGCGGCGTGCCGTGAAAGACCTTACGGCGATGGCCCCGCAGACCGCCAGAGTTGAACGCGACGGGAATGAGGATGAGGTTCCGGCCAGCGAGGTACGGGTCGGTGAAGTGGTTGTCATCCGGCCGGGCGACAAGATTCCCGTTGACGGAGACGTTATAAGCGGTCAGGCGACCGTAGACCAGGCAGCTATCACAGGCGAAGGGATGCCCGTCGAAGTTGGGCCAGGGTCGAGAGTATTTGCTGCTACCCTGGCTCGGCTAGGTAGCATTCGACTCCGAGCTACGCACGTTGGCCCCGATACAACGTTTGGGCGCGTGATTAGGCTCGTGGAAGAAGCCGAGGCCCACCGAGCGGACGTTCAGCGCATCGGTGACAAGTTCGCCACTTACTACTTGCCGGTCGTAGCGAGCATTGCAGCTCTCACCCTCCTCATCCGGCGTGATCCTTTGGCAACCACAGCCGTCCTGGTTGTGGCGTGCTCGTGCTCGTTTGCCTTGGCAACTCCGATTGCTATGCTAGCCTCCATCGGCGCAGGCGCCAAACGAGGCGTGCTTATAAAAGGCGGGAAGTATCTGGAGACACTTGCGGGCGCCGATGTAATGTTGCTTGATAAGACCGGCACGCTCACCCTCGGTCGTCCGCAGATCACGGATGTAGTGACCCTCAACGGCTTGCCCGAGAACGAGGTTCTCATGCTCGCAGCCTCAGCGGAACGGTACTCGGAGCACCCCCTCGCTGAAGCCGTACGTTCAGCCACCCAGGAGCGCGGTTTGCTTCCATTGGAGCCAGAGACCTTAGAGTCCATCCCAGGCATTGGCGTCCGGGCGCATGTCAATGGCAGCACTCTGACAGTTGGTAGTCGACGTATGATAGCCACTGCCCAAGTGCTGACGGCAGCGGACAGACTACAAGAGCAGGGCAAGACACTATTGTTCGTCGTCCAGAACGACGAGCCAGTGGGCATTCTGGCTGCATCTGACACGCTGCGTCCTGAGGTGCCGCAGGCGCTAGCCGACATACGCGCGCTTGGCATACAGCACATTGAACTCCTGACAGGAGACAATAAGCGTACCGCAGCCGCTCTCGCGAGCCAGCTCAACGTGACCTACAGGGCCAACCTGTTGCCTGAAGACAAGATAGCGATCGTGAAAGACTACCAGGCCCAAGGGCATACGGTGGTTATGGTGGGAGATGGCGTGAATGACGCACCTGCCCTGGCCCAGGCCAATGTTGGTATTGCCATGGGAGTAGCCGGGACGGACGTGGCGATCGAAGCGGCTCACATCGCCCTGATGCGAGAAGATTGGGCCCTCGTGCCCGAAGTGCTTCGGATTGCTCAAAGGACGATGCGCGTGGTCAAGATGAACATTGGCTTTACGGCAGGGTACAACCTCGTCGGGCTATCACTCGCAGCGGTCGGGATACTGCCACCGATTCTGGCGGCGGCGGCACAGTCTCTTCCTGATCTGGGAATCCTAGGTAACTCCGCACGTCTGCTACGGCAACGCTAATCCCCCATGCATGTCAGGAACGGCTGGAGGACCTGGCTGTGTGGACCACCAGGTCCTCCCTATGTAACAGGAATGGAGAGGGTTCAGTGGCCCGCGTCATGAGGAAGATCAGGCATTGAAACGGCGGCTGGGCACTCGGTATGGAGGACAGCCTGCTGTGGGGCAGGAAGCACTGAGGAGTAGCTGATCCCGAACAGGGCGACGACGATGGCGACACTGGCAAGGCTGCGACGCCAGCCGAGCCGGTCGGGAGGCACTGCGCCGTCGACCAGGCGCAGCACTCGCTCTCGGGTTGGGTTCAACGGGCTGAGCGGAACGGTTGCCCAGGCCTGGTGTCGACTGTGACGGGCCAGCTTGAGCAGGGCGCTTGCCAGAGGCACGCTGTTGCCCTGGACATGCAAGACGTAGCGGTCGGCTGCTACTTCCTGGGTGAGGCTAATTCGGTCGACGAGATGAGCGGCTACCGGCACGAAGCGTAATGCCGCACCTACGGCCCGGCTCAGCAACACCACCAATGGGTCACGCTGCTGCCCGTGATGCTGCTCATGCAAGAGAACCGCCACCAACTCGTCGTCGTCCAGCAGGTCGACTAGCCCTGTGCTCAGGTAGATGCGCGGCCTTCGCAATCCGAGACAGAAGGCCAGCGGCTCATCCCAGGCCAGGGTCTGAACGGGGACGGTCAAAGCATGGCACTGAGCCACGTGCGCAACGCCTGCTGGCGTCGGGATAGTCAACAGACGAAGAGCGCGCTTGAAGCGATAGGCGGCCAGGAGCTGCGCGAAGATCGACTGGAGGCCGCCCACCACGATCGCAGCGAGGGCCGAAGCCGGGACAAGGACGCGCCAGGCGGGCGCATGGGCCAGCACTTCGTCCCACTCCAGGCGACACAGCGCCTGGAGGGCATGATGCTCGGCCGGACTGTGCCACACCACGGCGATTCCCAGCCCCACCACCATCACAGCGGTCAGACTCAGGAGGGCCAGGAAAGGCTGAATGGCTGTGGGCTGACGCTTCATCTCTGCCCCGTCACGTCGTCGCCCCGCCCTTCTGCCGCGCGCGGGCGATGGCCTGCTCTAGGGCCGCCAGCTCTTCGTCCGACATCTCGTCCACCGCTTCCGCGAACTGGGTCACCGCGACCGATCCGAAATCCTTGAGAAGGCTCTCCACAACTTGCAGAGAGACGCTCTGCAGGAACTGGTCCCGCGTCTGGACCGGCGTGTAGACGTACACCTTTCCCTCGCGGCGGCGCGACAGGACGTTCTTGAAGACCAGGCGGTTCATGACCGTCGTCACCGTCAAGTAGTTGGGGTCGCCCATGCGGTCACAGACGTCCTGAATTGTCGCCTCATGGATTTCCCACATCACTTGCATGATGCGGGCTTCCAGCTCGCCAAACAGGCGCATCAAGCCGGTTTGGTCGAGGCGAAATGCCTGAACGGGGATGGGTTTCGTCACACGCTCTCTCCTCAGGTTTGACAGGCGATAAAGAGCAGTATAAAACCAAGCGGTACCCTAGTCAAGGGATACTCTCTCAACGAGACCGCCTTCATGACAGAGCAACGGACAGCCTTGGTCGTGGATGACGAGATGCGACTGCGCGACCTGGTACGTGACTACCTGATGCGCGAGGGCTTTCGCGTGGTGACGGCGGCTGATGGTCTGACGGCGGTCGAGGCGGCCAGGGAGCACCAGCCCGGATGTGGTGGTGCTGGACCTGATGCTGCCGGGCATCGACGGTCTGGAGGTGTGTCGCCGCCTGCGGACCTTCTCGGATGCCTACGTCATCATGCTGACGGCGCGAGCCGAGGAGGTCGACCGCATCGTGGGACTGGAAGTGGGCGCCGACGACTATCTGACCAAACCGTTCTCCCCGCGCGAACTAGTGGCCCGCGTGAGAGCCATGATGCGCCGACCGCGGCGCGGCGCCGCAGCAGAGGCCACGGCCCCAGCAACGCCCCAGCGCTTTGGCGCGCTCACCATCAATGAGACCCGTCATGTCGTGACCGTCGAGGGTGAGCCAGTGATGCTGACGCCCCTCGAGTTCAGCCTGTTAACGACGCTGGCGGCCTATCCAGGTCGGGTCTACACGCGCGACCAACTGCTAGAGCAGGTTTGGGGAGCGGACTACTTTGGCGATGACCATGTGGTCGACGTTCACATCGGCAACCTGCGCAAGAAGCTGGGCGACGAGGCTGCCGCGCCGCGCTACATTGAGACGGTGCGGGGCGTCGGCTATTGTTTCATCGAGAAGGAGACGTGATGCGCTTGACCATGGGTGGCCTGCGGACGCGCCTCCTGCTATCGTATCTGGCGGTCGTCGGGGTCGGCCTGCTGACCCTACTTCTGGCCACGCTGGCTTTGGGCCCAACCCTCTTCGATCGGGCAATGGGTCATATGATGGGTGGCATGATGGGCGGGATGATGGGCGGGATGGTGGCGAGCGTGCAGGCGAGCGCGACCCAGGCCTTTCAGACGGCGATGCTGCAGGCCCTTGTGCTCAGCGGCCTGGCAGCCGGCGTTGCGGCGGTCGTGGTGAGCCTGCTAGTCTCGTCGCGCATCGTTACGCCTGTGCAGCAGTTGGCGGGCGCCAGCGAGCGTATCGCCGCCGGCCACTACACCGAGCGAGTTCCGGTCAGCGGGTCGGATGAGCTTGCGACCCTGGCAACCCAGTTCAACACGATGGCCGAGGAGCTAGAGACTGTGGAGCGGCGGCGTGTTGCCCTGATCGGGGATGTGGCCCACGAGCTGCGAACACCGCTGGCGACGCTGGAGGGGTATACCGAAGGGCTGCTGGACGGCGTGGTCCAGCCGACGGCGACCACGTGGGCGGTGCTCCACGACGAGGTGGGACGGCTGACACGCCTGGTGCAAGACCTTCAGGACCTGTCGCGCGCCGAGGCGCATCAGTTGCCGGTCTCGCCCTCCCCGCACGCCCCTTCCGAGCTCGCGAACGCGGCAGTAGCCCGCCTGATGCCTCAGTTCAGGGAGAAGGGCATCCATCTGGTGGTTCAGGTCCCGCCCACGCTCCCTCCCGTACTGGCCGACCCCGACCGCATCACCCAGGTTCTCATCAACGTGCTGGGCAATGCCTTGCGCTACACCCCCCAGCATGGAACCGTCACGGTGACGGCCGAGCGAAGCGATCCTTCGGTCAGCTTTCACGTCGCCGACACGGGCATCGGTATCGCCAGCGAGAATCTACCCCACGTCTTCGAACGCTTCTACCGCGTTGACAAGGCCCGCTCGCGCGCCCTGGGTGGCGCGGGCATTGGTCTGACCATTGCCAAAGCTCTCGTCGAAGCCCACGGCGGCCAGATCTGGGCCACGAGCGCCGGTCTCGGCCACGGTGCCACCTTCTCCTTTTCCCTACCCCTTGCGCCCTGACGCCGCCCCTATCTTGACCCAATCTTGAACAAGACTCGCATCCGCTCTTGATGTTGGCGTGGTACACTGAGCGCAGACAAGCTACGCGGCGTACCAACGCCGCCAGATCATCAAGAGAGGATTGCTGACATGAAGACTCGTTGGATGGGTGTTGTGACGATCGGGCTACTGGCCGTCGTGCTGGGGTTGGCCCTGACGACTGTCGCGCTGGCCCAAGGCCCCCTGGGCCGTCCCGGCGCCGGCGGGATGATGGGCGGCTGGGGGCAGGGCGGGATGATGGGCAGCGGAGGCATAATGGGCGGCTGGGGTAGCGGCGGCATGGTGGGCACGCCGCGGGGAACGACCGACGCCAGCCAGCCCTACGACCTGCGCTTCCTAGACGAGATGATCGCTCACCACACCATGGGCGTGCGGATGACGCAGCACATGGTCGAGGACTCGGCGCGGCCGGAGATGCGGGACCTGGCGCAGCGGATCATCAGCGCCCAACAGCGCGAGATCACGCAGATGCAGGCCTGGCGGCAGGAGTGGTATCCAAACGCGCCCCGCAGCACCGGGATGGGGTTAGGCATGATGGGCGGGATGATGGGGTCCGGTATGATGGGTGGCATGATGCAGGGGGCCATGCGCCAGATGCATCCCAACGCCGACCTGGACCTGATGTTCCTGCAGATGATGATCCCCCATCACGAGGACGCCATCAGCATGGCGAACACGGCCCTGCAGCAGGGGCAGCACCAGGAGATTCAGACCCTCGCTCAGGCCATCGTCACCACCCAGATGGCCGAGATTGAGGAGATGCGGGGCTATCTGAAAGCCTGGTACGGGATCCAGTAACACCCGTAGCAATTGGTCGAGCCGTGCCCAGTCTCTCGGCGCTGTGTAGGTATCGAGAGACTGGGTGTATCTTCTTACGTCGATTGCCACGGATGGGGCATCCGGTTCTCGGAGCCTGATATTAGTGACAAAGGAGACCAAACACGATGGGATGGGACACTGGCTGGGGATGGGGGTGGATGATGATGGGAGGTTTCATGATGCTATTCTTCTGGGGCGGGCTGATCGTCCTGCTCATTCTGGCGGTTCGAGCCTTCACAAGTGGTGGTTCACATTCATCGACAGCGGCTCCTCCTTCAGGACAAGCAACAGGGAGTACGGCTTTTGATGTTCTGAAGGAACGGTATGCCCGCGGCGAGATCACCAAGGCAGAGTACGAGGAAATGCGCGAAACGATCCAGCGCTGACGTAGGCTGACTGCCGTGGAGGAGTTCGCCCCTCATCTTGTCCGACCAGACGATCGGATGCCGACATACGAGAGGAATGGATACAGCGTGATTCGCCCATGGTTTCTTGGCCTAGTTGCGTTGCTTGGAGCAGTTTTTCTGACCTCGTGCACGCCATCCGCACCCCCCAGCCCAACAGCCCCGAGACAGTCTGGTCAGAGCATCGGTACGCAGGTTAACACGCAGGGGGGAACGTATACCGATATCACCCCGTTCGAACTCCAGACGATGCTGGGGCACAAGGACTTCACCTTCGTCAACGTCCACATCCCGTTCGAGGGCAGCATTGCCCAGACTGATGTTTCGATCCCGTACGACCAGATCGCCGGTCAGCTCGACAAGCTGCCGGTCGACAGAAGCGCCAAGATCGTCCTGTACTGCCGAAGCGGGCGGATGAGCACGGAAGCGGTGCAGGTTCTGGTCAAGCAAGGCTACACCAACGTCTTTCAGTTGGCGGGCGGCATGATCGCGTGGGAGAAGGCCGGCTACCCAATCAGCCTTAACCCCTAGCCAGAAGGTGCCGAGCAGTGGTCTGCCCTCTCGCATCGAGGCTCAGCCTCTGGAACACGTTCATCTCCCTTCAACTGACGAAGACGACTCTCAGGACTCGCTCAGTCTTGCATCAGACCACCTTCAGCATGTGAACCGATAATGGGGAAGGAGAGACTTGTTCCGTGGGGACGATGCCCACGGGCGAGGTGGGGCGCTTGGAGGTGAGATGATGGCTAGCGATATCGATCAGCACGCGACTCTCCAGACCAAAGAGCGCTACAACCGCATTGCTCGGGTGTACGACTCGATGGAACTGATGATGGAGGGCCAGTTCAGGCACTGGCGTCAGAAGCTCTGGGCACAAGGCCGGGGGAATGTCCTCGAAGTCGGCGTCGGCACGGGCAAGAACCGGCCCTACTACCCGGTGGGGGCGAAGGTCATCGCCGTTGACATCGCGGAGCAGATGCTGGCTGTCGCCCGCCAGCGTGCCCACGATCTAGGTGTGGAAGTTGACCTGCGCGAAGGGGATATTCAGTGCCTTGACTTTCCTGACGATTCCTTCGACACTGTGGTCGCCACGTGTGTTTTCTGCTCCGTTCCAGATCCGCTCCTCGGTCTACGCGAGGTGGAGCGCGTTGTCAAGCCTGACGGACAGATTCTCCTGCTCGAGCACGTGCGCAGTGATCATCCGGTTGTGGGGCCGCTGATGGACCTGCTCAGCCCACTCACGTCGCGTCTGTGGGGCGCCAGCATCAACCGTCCTACGGTCAGGACTGTTGAGCAGGCAGGGCTTCAGATCGAGAGCATCAGGGATCTGGGACCGATGGGTATCGTGAAGTCGATTGTGGCCCGACCAGGCAGGTCCACATCCACGCCTCAGCACTACGCGATGGAATCGTTCGCGGGTTCCAGGGAGACCGAAGCCCTGACGCGGTGAGACGTCGTATGCGGCATACCAGGAGCGGGCATGGCAAATCGCCGTGCCCGCTCTTAGTGTTGCCAAGGGCCCATGCTGGGCTGACGATCTTCACCTCCTTGTGACGCAGGCGGAGCCAAGTCGCCTTCGCCCCTGCTCGCCTCAGCCTCTTCTTTGGGATGCGCGAGTGCATCGCTGCCTGCCTCGACTGCCCCGTCGCCTGTCTGTTTGTCCTTCGGATCGCGATGCGCATGTGATACTGCACAGGGCGGTGTTCCAGTTCATCAGAATCGTGGTGGGCCTGGCCATGAGCTGCGCCCTGCTCCTTGTCGTGATGTTCATGGCAAACGTGCAACATGTGTCGCATTGTGATAGA
>JAHCIE010000117.1 GCA_026129385.1 Anaerolineae bacterium | reverse complement strand
CCTGGGCGGCCTCTCCGACGATAAGCAGCGCCTCTGCTTTGCTCTGGCCCTGTGGAACGAGCGCGATCCCATCCTCAAGGAGCGCCTCTTCGGCCTCACCAACAGCGAAGGCAATCACGGCGAGGACGTCAAAGAGTATTACTTCTACGTCGACTCGACGCCCACCCACTCGTACATGAAGTACCTGTACAAGTACCCGCAGCGCGAGTTCCCCTACCGCGACCTGGTGGAAACCAACCAGCGCCGCTCCCGCGAGGAGATGGAGTACGAACTACTGGATACCGGCGTCTTCGACGACGACCGCTACTTTGATGTTTTTGTCGAGTACGCCAAGGCAGGCCCCGACGATATCTTGATCTACGTCACCATCCACAACCGGGGGCCTGAACCCGCTCCCCTCCACCTGCTGCCGACGCTCTGGTTTCGGAACACCTGGTCGTGGAAGGCGGGCGCGCCGAAACCCAACCTCCGCGCGGTGGACGGCGGCATCCACGCCTCGCACCCCGAGCTAGGCGACTACACGCTCTACTGCGATGGCGCGCCGGAGCTTCTCTTCACCGAGAACGAGAGCAACCTCGATCGCCTCTGGGGCCAGCCGAATGCATCGCCCTGGGTCAAGGACGCCTTCCACCAGTATGCTATCTCAGGCCACCGTGAGGCTGTCAACCCCGCGCAGACCGGCACCAAGGCCGCCGCCCGCTACGCCCTCGACGTACCGGCGGGCGGCTCGACCGTCGTTCGCCTGCGCCTGACCGCCACCCCGGCCGCTGAACCGTTTGGGGAGAGCTTCGATGCCACGGTCACGGCCCGCCGCGCCGATGCCGACGAGTTCTACCAGCGCATCACACCCCACACGCTGAGCGAGGACGAGCGGCGCGTCCACCGCCAGGCCCTGGCGGGTATGCTCTGGTCCAAGCAATACTACCTGTTCGACGTGGATACCTGGCTGAAAGAGCACGAGGCGCATCCCCTGCTGGGAACCGCTCATCGCACGGTGAGGAATGCCGAGTGGTTCCACATGTTCAATGGCGACATCATCTCGATGCCCGACAAGTGGGAATATCCGTGGTTTGCCGCCTGGGACCTGGCCTTCCACACCATCGCCCTTGCCCTCGTCGACTTCGACTTCGCCAAAGAGCAACTCCTGCTGATGCTGCGGAGCCTCTACGCCCACCCCAACGGCCAGATCCCCGCCTACGAGTGGAACTTCAGCGACGTAAACCCGCCCGTTCACGCCTGGGCCACCCTCTTCCTCTACAAGATCGAGCGCGATCTCGGCCGCGAGGACCTTCGCTTCCTGGAGCGCTCGTTCCAGGGCCTGACGCTCAACTTCAACTGGTGGCTGAATCGCAAGGACCCTCAGGGGCGCAACGTCTTCGCGGGCGGCTTCCTGGGCCTCGACAACATCGGCGTCTTCGACCGTAGCGCGCCGCTACCCACGGGCGGGTCGCTAGAGCAGGCCGACGGGACGGCCTGGATGGCATTCTACTGCCAGAACATGATCGAGATGGCGCTCATCCTCGCTGACCACGACCCCGGCTACGAGGAATACGCCTTCAGCTACCTTCAGCACTTCATGTGGATTGCCTACGCCATGGACCGCATCGGCGACCAGCACGACGAGATGTGGGACGAGGCGGACGGCTTCTACTACGATGTCCTGCGCCTGCCCGACGGCACGGCCACGCGCCTCAAGGTCCGCTCCATGGTCGGACTGCTGCCGCTGTGCGCCACGACCATGTTCGAGCCAGACACCGTCGCCAACCACCCGAGGCTCATGGAACTGGTTCAGTTGCTCCGCGAGCGATACCCCGAGGTCGTGGCGCAGGTAGCCCCGACCCAGGAAGGCTACATCGGCTTCGGCGAACGCCGCCTGCTATCCCCCCTCTCGAAGAAGCGGCTAGAGCGCGTCCTCGCCTACCTCCTCGACGAGAATGAGTTCCTCAGCCCGTATGGTATCCGCTCCCTCTCCCGCTACCATCAGAATCACCCCTTCGTCTTCGAGGCGGGCGGCCAGGTGAACACGGTTGCCTACCTGCCCGCCGAGTCGAACACGGGCATGTTTGGCGGCAACTCGAACTGGCGGGGGCCGGTATGGATGCCCGTCAACGGGCTTATCGTCCGCGGCCTCCTGAACCTCTACTTCTTCTACGGCGACGATTTCACCGTCGAGTGCCCCACGGGGTCCGGCCAGCGGATGACCCTCTTCGAGGTGGCGCGGGAGCTGTCGCGGCGACTCGCCAGCATCTTCCTCCGCGATGCCAGCGGTCGCCGCCCCGTCTACGGCGCGACCGCCAGGTTCCAGGAGGACCCCCACTGGCGCGACCTGATTCTCTTCTACGAGTATTTCCACGGCGACAATGGCGCTGGCCTCGGGGCCAGCCACCAGACCGGCTGGACGGGTATCATCGCTCGCCTGCTGGACATCTTTGGGCGCGTCCAGGCGTCCGACGCGCTGCTTACCCACCGGCAGCGACTCGAGGCGCGTCTCGTCCGCCAGCAGGTGCAGGGGGAATAGCGGCTCACGATGGCGTCATGTCTGCCCCAATTCTAGCCACGAAGCTCTACATCCCGCCACCCCCGGCCAGGGTAGTCCGCCGCCCGCGGCTGGTCGCGCGGCTGAACGAGGGCATGCGCCACAAGCTGACCCTGGTCTCAGCCCCGGCCGGCTTCGGCAAGACGACCCTGGTCAGCGAGTGGGTTGCCTCGGCCGAGCGACCAGTCGCCTGGCTGTCGCTGGACGGCGGGGACAACGATCCTGCCCGCTTCCTGGCCTACCTCGTAGCGGCCCTGCAAACCGTCACCCCGAAGGTGGGCGACAGAGTATTGCCCGCCCTCGAGTCCCCTCAGCCCCCACCGACCGAGTGGATGCTGACCACGTTGCTCAACGAAGTCGCCGCCCTCGCGGTTGAATTCGCCCTGGTCCTCGACGACTACCACGTCATCGAGGCGAAGCCGGTGGACGAGGCGCTCCGTTTCCTGGTGGACCACCTGCCGCCCCAGATGCGCCTGGTCATCGCCACCCGAGAAGACCCGCCGCTACCCCTGGCGCGGCTACGCGCCAGGGGCGAACTGACCGAAGTGCGCGCCGCCGATTTACGCTTTACCCCCGCCGAGGCCGCTCACTTCCTCAATGGGGCGATGGGCCTCGACCTCACGGCGGAGGACATCGCCGCCCTGGAAACTCGTACCGAGGGCTGGATCGCGGGCCTGCAACTGGCCGCGCTTTCGATGCAGGGCCACGACGACCCGACCCGCTTTATCGAGTCCTTCACGGGCAGCCACCACTTCATCCAGGACTATCTCATCGAGGAGGTCTTGCAGCGGCAGCCCGACGGCGTGCAGACGTTTCTGCTGCGCACCTCGATTCTCGACCGCCTGTGCGGCCCGCTGTGCGCCGCTGTCCTGAACACCTCGGCGGCCGCGGCTCAGGACACCCTGGAATTTCTCGACCAGGCCAACCTCTTCGTCATCCCCCTGGACGACGAGCGGCGCTGGTACCGCTATCACCACCTGTTCCGGGAACTGCTGCGACAGCGGCTGCAGCAGAGTGGGGCGGACGAGACGGAGCTACACACCCGCGCCAGCCAGTGGTACGAGGACAATGGCCTGGCGATTGAGGCGTTCCACCACGCGGCGGCGGCCAACGATATCGAGCGCGCGGAGCGGCTCATCAGCGGCCACGGGATTCCCCGCCACTTTCGCGGCGCGGTGACGGCCATCCTGAACTGGCTGTCATCGTTGCCTAAGAGCGTGTTGGACGCTCGGCCCGCGCTGTGGTGGCTCTATGCCTCGCTGCTGCTGGTGAACGGTCAGACGACGGGCGTGGAAGAGAAACTCCAGGCGGCATTGGCGGCCGTGGGAGACGTGGCGACCGACGCCGGGAGCCGCGCCCTGGTCGGCCGCATTGCCACCGCGCGGGGAGTGCTGGCCCTCACCCGCTACGATGTTGACGGCATGCTGACCCAGTCGCGTCAGGCCCTGGCGCACCTGCCCCCGCAAGACCTGACACGACGAGCGAACGCGACCTGGACGCTAGGGCAGGCCTACCTGTGGCGAGGGGATCGAGAGGCGGCTCGCCAGACCCTGACGGAAGCCGTATCCCTCGGCCAGGCGGCCGGCGATGTCTTTGCTACCATGCTGGCGATCATTGCCCTGGGTCGCGTCCAGGAAACGGACAACGACCTGTATCGGGCAGCCGACACGTACCAGCGCGTCTTGCAGATGGCCGGTGATCAGCCGCTTCAGATTGTCAACGAAGCGCATCTCGGCCTGGCCCGCATCCTCTACGAATGGAACGACCTGGCGGCCGCCGAGCAGCGCGGGCAAGAGAGCCTACAACTGGCGCGGCAGTATGATACCGTGATTGATCGCGCCATTGTCTGTGAAGTGTTTCTGGCCCGCGTGAGGCTGGCCCTCGGCGATGTGGCCGGCACGGCCGCCCTGCTAGCCCAGGCCAGCGCGACCGCCCGTGAGCGGAACTTCGTATACCGTATCCCTGAAGTGGCCGCCGCCCAGGTGGCGGTCCTGCTGCGCCAGGGCGAGCTGGCGGCAGCACAGCGGCTTGTCGAGGCCCACGACCTCCCCATGAGCCGCGCCAGGCTGTCCCTGGCCCAGGGCGACCCCTCAGCCACCCTCACGACCCTGGAGCCGCTGCGCCGCCACGCCGAGAGCATGGGCTGGGCGGATGAACGCCTTCAGATCGTAGCCCTCCAGGCCATTGCGCTGGATGCGCGGGGCGACCGGGACGCGGCGATACGGACCCTAAATGACGCGCTGGCGCTGGCCGAGCCGGGCGGCTTCATCCGCGTCTTTGTCGACGAAGGCTCCCCGATGGCCCAACTTCTACTCGCGGCAGCGGCGCGCGGCAGCGCACCGGAGTACGTCAAGCGGCTGCTGGCCGCCTTCGCGACCGGCCAGCGAGCGACCGCACCGCCCGCCCATCGCCTCCCCGCCTCCCCCTCTCAACCCCTTGTCGAGCCGTTGAGCGAGCGCGAGCTAGAGGTGCTGCGTCTCGTCGCCGAGGGCCTATCCAATCGCGAGATTGGCGAGCGGCTGTTCCTGGCCTTGAATACGGTCAAAGGATACAACCGGGTTATCTTCGAGAAGTTGCAGGTCGCAAGGCGGACCGAGGCGGTAGCCCGGGCACGCGAACTCGGCCTGCTATGACAATCGCTCGCTAAAGCCCCCACAACAACACCCTCAATTGATACTTTGGTGTCTTCACGGTCACACCTTTCCGGCGATACGATGTCAGCGGACTTCGGTACAATCGCTTAAGGAGTGACAGATGAACACCGGGAATACGAGTCTAGGCTTCGAGCGCCGACGAATGGTGCTCTCAACGCTGTGGATCTTCGCGGTCCTCAACTACATCTACGCGGACATCTACACACTATTCTTCAATCCGGTCTTGCAGCCGGAGGTGACCAAGAGGTTCGCCGAGGGCTACGTGGGGGACATCCAGATTACGCAAGGGTTCGTTCTGGTGACGGCGATCCTGATGGAGACGGCCATTGCCATGGTACTGCTGTCCCGAGTGTTACCCTATCGCGCCAACCGCTGGGCGAACATCCTGTCGGGCGGGCTACATACCTTGTTCGTCGCGTGGTCGCTGCTCGGCGACACGCCCACTAGCTTCTATGCGATGTTCGCAGCGATCGAGATCGCCTGCACCCTGTTCATCGTGTGGTATGCCTGGACGTGGCCCGCCGCTGCCGGCCAGAAGGAGGGATTCCACGCCGTACAGGACAACCCTCAGGGCAGCGCTTCGGTGTCTGGCGATTAGCGCTTCGTGGGTCCGCAGGCGACGACATCTATGACCGCCTGTCGCCGCTGGGACAGGCACATGCTGAACGAACTCTCCCCCAAACGTGACTCAGGTGGGACGACGGTCTATCAGATCCGTCTCGAGGGCCATCTGGGCCAGCAGTGGACCAACTGGTTCGACGGCCTGACCATCACCTGCGACGACAACGGCGAGACGGTGCTAACCGGCCCCGTCGCCGACCAGGCCGCGCTGCACGGGCTGTTGCGAAAAGTGCGCGATCTGGGGATAGCCCTGGTGTCGGTCCATCGCATCGCATCAGCGGAACAGTCCCGCCATAAGGAGGCGGAGTAATGGCTGCCACAGGACCAAACTCCATATCATCGCTGGGAACCATTAGGGCATTTCTGCGTGAAGGGACCTGATCAGAAGCCATCATGAGCGTCGTTGACGCTGCCTTCGAGCGCCCCTTGAAGACCGAGGAGGAAGCCGCCATGCCTCTGGCGGGCGGCCTCCTGGGGAACGGATACCAGTGCGGCCTGTTGTGGGGGGCTACCCTGGCGGCGGGGGCGGAAACCTACCGCCAACTTGGCCCCGGTCCGCAGGCCGAGGCTGCGGCGGTTGTCACCGCTCAACGCCTCGTCGACGCCTTCCGCGCCCGCGCCCGGCACGTCGACTGCTCCGAAATCACCGAGGTCGAATGGAAGACGGTATCGAAGGGTCAGGCGCTCAAGTTCGTCGCCCGGGGCGGGCCGGTTGGCTGCTTCCGCCTGGCCGCCGACTACGCCCCACTGGCATTCAACGCGGCCAATGCCGCCCTCGCCGAGCCTCCCGTCAAGACGCCCGTCCCCCCCGTCAGTTGCGCGGCGCAGCTCGCGCAAGCAATGGGCGCGTCCGATTTGCACACGGTCATGGCGGCGGGGCTGGCGGGCGGTATCGGCCTATGCGGCGGGGCGTGCGGCGCGCTGGGCGCGGCCATATGGCTGACGGGGATGGCCCGGCCCCAGGCGGGCGGCAAGCTGGACTATAGCAACCCGGCCTTGACCGCGGTCATCGAGCGCTTCCTGGCAGCATCGGACTACGAGTTCGAGTGCGCCGCCATCGTCGGCCGCCAGTTCGAGGATGTTGCCGACCACGCCGAGTATCTGCGCCAGGGGGGCTGCTCAAGAATCATAGCCGCATTGGCTAACCAGGAAGGGTAGACCATGAACACGTATCGCCGAACGGCGATTCTCGTCGGAGTGCTGTACATCATTGGGACCGTGGCCGGCATCCTGAGTGTTGTCGTGGCCGGGCCTATGGTTGGAGGACTGTCCCACACGGAGCCAGACTATCTGGCTACGATCGCTGGTCAAGAGACCCAGCTCATCATAGGCGCGCTCTTGATACTGACGATGGGGCTGGCCCTGGCAATGATTCCGGCCGTCGCGTTTCCCCTCCTGAAGGGAGCGAACGAGGTCCTCGCGCTGGGCTATGTGGTCTTCCGGGGCGCGCTGGAGACGAGCATCACCATTGGCACGGCCGTCTGCTGGCTCCTGTTACTGCCGATCGCACAGGGGCTTGCTGGCGGGGGAGTGACGAGCGCGGCCTACTACCAATCCACCGGCGCCCTCGTGCTGGAAGCAGCCACTACGCTGGGCACGATGCTGGCCATCGTCTTCCCCCTGGGGGCGCTGATGTTCTACGCGCTCCTGTATCAGTCGAGACTCGTGCCTCGCTGGCTGTCGGGGTGGGGATTCGTGGCAGCCATTCTGTACCTGGGAGCCGCCCTTCTCAGCCTGTTCGGCATCGTCAGTCCCGGCTCCACCAGCTATGGCATCCTTGTCGCTCCCATGCTGGTCCAGGAGATGATCCTTGCGGCATGGCTGATCGTCAAGGGCTTTAGCCCCATAACCCTGGCCTCCCGGCCACCAGCCCAGGTCGAGCTTATGGCGAGCTAGCGGCTCGCCCCACACAAGGATACCCATGAAAGCGATCGTGATCTCCAAGTACGGCCCGCCGGAGCAGCTTCAGTTGCGGGACGTGGACAAGCCCACGCCGGGGGACGGCGAAGTCCTCCTCAAGGTCCACGCCGTGTCCCTCAACGCCGCCGACGTTCATCTCCTCACCGCCGACATCCTCCTGGTCCGCCTGTACGCCGGACTGCGAAAGCCGAAGTTCAGCATCCTCGGCGCGGATGTTGCAGGGCGCGTCGAGGCGGTCGGCCGCGGCGTGACGCGCTTCCGGCCGGGGGATGAGGTGGTCGGCGACATCTCGGGGTCGGGCTTCGGTGGCCTGGCGGAGTACGCGCGCGTCCGGCAAGACGTGTTGGTCCCCAAGCCGGCCAGCCTGTCCTTCGCAATGGCCGCCGCCATCCCCCTGGCGGCGACAACGGCCTTGCAAGGCCTGCGCGACCAGGGCGGCCTTCAGGTGGGGCAGAAGGCGCTCATCAGTGGCGCGTCGGGCGGCGTGGGCACATTCGCCGTGCAGATTGCGAAGGCCCTCGGCGCGGAGGTCACGGCCGTGTGCAGCCCGCGCAACCTCGACATGGTGCGCGGGCTGGGCGCCGATCACGTCATCGACTACACCCGCGCGGACTTTACCCAGAACGGGCAGCAGTACGACCTGATTCTCGCCGTCAACGGCTACCATTCCCTGTCCGACTATCAGCGCGCCCTGACGCCTCATGGGGTCTATGTCATGACCGGCGGCACGGGACGGCAGATGATGGAAGCCTTGACGCTGGGCCGCCTGCGCTCCACGCGCGAGGGCAATAAGTTCGTGGTCCTGTCGGCCAGGCCCAGCCACAA
>JAHCIE010000116.1 GCA_026129385.1 Anaerolineae bacterium | reverse complement strand
TTGGTCGGGGTGCTTGTCGCCGTCGGGGTATTTGTCGCCGTGTTGGTCGGGGTGCTTGTCGCCGTCGGCGTACTGGTTGGTGTATTAGTCGGCGTCGGCGACGGCCCCTGTGTCGCCGTCGGGGTCTTGGTCGCCGTGTTCGTCGGCGTGGCCGACGGGCCGGTCGTGCTCGTCGCCGTAGCCGTCGACGTGCTGGTTGCAGTCGCCGTGGCCGTGTTCGTCGGCGTGAAGGTCGGCGTCGCCGTGTTTGTCGCCGTTGGCGTCGGCGTGCGGGTCGGCGTGCGCGTGGGGGTCGGGGTCGGCGTGCGGGTAGGAGTCCGGGTCGCACTTGGGACCAGCGTAGGAAAGTCGGTCGGCGTCTCGGTCGGCGTCGCGGTATATTGGGGCGGCGTAGGCGTCAACGACGGCGTGTACGTCGGCTCGATGGTCGGGGTAATCGTGGAGTGGGCGCCCTGATTGATGACGATGGTACAGCAGTACTGGAACTGCGACCCGGGGATATCCACCGTATCCCACCAGCCCTGCCAGCCGCTCGGCCAGATAAACTTGACCGTGTAGTCGTGGTTAGGCGTTTCCAGTCCCAGAAAATCCCAGGTGCCCTCTACACCCGTGATAGTCGTAGCCAGCAGTGTCGCGCCTTCGTACAGCTGGATAGTGACGCCGGGCAGCCCGGATTCAAACGCGGGGTCGAAGAAATTGTTGTAGAGGATATCGCCCCAGATCCAGCCACCAATACGACCATTCGTTCCGATGCAGCCTTGCGTGCTATTGAGGCACGGTCGGGCCACATAGCCGACTGGGGCCACGGGGTCCAGGGGCGCTCGATCGGGCGCGGGGGAATGGGGAGTCGCCTCCTCAACATCCACCACCGGCTCGCTGGCGGGGAAGGCGCCTGCAGTGGGCGGCGTGAAGTCCGCTTGCCCGCCGAGCCAGAGGAGCATCAGGAGCAAGGCGACGCTCAGGCCGGCCGTGGCGAGGCGCAGCAGCAAATGGCGGGCAGGCGGCGCGGCAGGGCGCGGCCCCTCAGGGCGCGGCGCGGCGGATTCGGACATGGTACCCCCTCCACGAAACCGAATGGATGCGATTCCCGGTAATCCCAATAACGAAAAACGACGCTACGTGTTCCGCGCCGACTGTCACAACTCAGCGACGACGACAATTCTTCACAAATTCACGGGGATCGGCTTGTCTTTGCCCGGGGTAGCCCTATAATGAGTCGCGGAGGAACCTATGCGCGTCAACGATCTAGACACCCCTGCTCTCGTCATCGACCTGGACCGCACCGAGGCCAACATCCAGCGCCTGCAAGCCTACTGTGACCAGCATGGCCTGGGCCTGCGCCCCCACATCAAGACCCACAAGATACCCGCCCTGGCCCACCAGCAACTACGGGCGGGCGCGGTCGGCATCGCCTGCCAGAAGCTCGGCGAGGTCGAGGTGATGCTCAACGCGGGCATCGCCGACATCCTCATCCCCTACAACCTCGTCGGCCAGGCCAAGCTCGAACGCCTGGCGCGCCTCGCCAGGCAGGGCCGCCTTACGGTCTCGGTGGACCACGAAGTCGTCGCCCGCGACATGAGCCGCGTCCTGGCCGCCGAGGGTGCGCGGGTCGGCGCACTCATCGAGATCGCCTCCACCATCGAGCGGGCCGGAGTCGTTGATGTCGCCGAAGTGGTGCGGCTGGCGCAGCTCATCGACGACCTGCCCGCCCTGGACTGGCGCGGCATTCTCATGTACCCCACCAACGCGGACAACATCTCCCTGCTGGACCGCGCCTACCGCGCACTACGCGACGCGGGACTGCCGCCACCGGTGGTCAGCGGTGGCGGCAGTCCCTTCATGCTGCGCCAGGCCGAGGTTCCCTGGCTCACCGAGGTGCGCGTCGGCACGTACATCTTTGAGGACATGACCGGCGTCAAGGGCGGCTATTTCAGTCTCGACCACTGCGCGGCGACGCTGCTCTGCACAGTCGTCAGCGCGCCGACCGCCGAGCGCGTCATCCTCGACGGCGGCTCCAAGACGCTGACCACCGAGGGCGGCGCGCCCCACGGCCACATTGTCGAGTACCCCGACGCAATCATCTACAAGCTCAACGAGGAGCACGCCTACACCGACGTCAGCCGCTGCCCCGTGAAGCCCACCATCGGCGAGCGCGTCCACGTCATCCCCAACCACGTGTGCGTCGCGGTCAACCTGCACAACGTCGCCTACGGCGTGCGCGGCGATGAGATTGTGGCCGTATGGCCTGTCGCGGCGCGGGGGTTGGTGCAATAAGCGCGCCACGGACGAACGCCTATGGCTCGACGCGCCGCCGCGCCCGACCGCCAAAGTGCAGCCACGCGACGCGGCCAGCGGGGTCTCGCTGGAACTCGGCGTGAACATCCTTGTTGGGTGGGTCGAGCGCCAGGATGTGGTCGGGGCCGACGAAGGCAACGCGGACGGGAGGCGGCGTAGGGCCGGGCGGCGAGTCCGGATAGGGGAAGCCGCCGTTGGGGATGGCCTGCAGCATCAGCTGACCATCCTGGACGCTCACCTCAACGTTGGCCAGCGCGCCCGCGTAGCGACCCGCGTACTCGGCCAGTTGCGCCTCGCTCAGCGTCTGGTGGGCCGGGGGCGGCTCGTCGATACCCAGGAACAGGCGTAGCGCTTCCTTGACGACCTCCAGCTGCAGCTGGCCGCCGGTATCGGCGTTGGTCAGGACGGTGACGGCAAAGCCGTGGCTGGGGGCGAGCAGGAAGGCCGACATCTGACCGTTGGTCGCCCCGCCGTGGGCAACGGTCGTGATGCCGCCCATAGCGCGGATAGCCCAGGTGATACCGCGCCAGCCGCCGAAGCTATCCATAGGCAGGAGCGGCGTCTGCATCGCCTGCATCGTCGCCGCCGACAGCAGGCGCGCCCCGTCGAGAGCCGCCCCATCGCCCAGGTGGAAGCGGGCGTAGCGCAGCTGGTCGGTGACACTGGAGGCCAGACCGCCGACCGGGTTGGCGTTGCGGGCCAGTTCCCAGGGTCGGGCTACCTTCGGCGGGCCATCGGCGGCGATGTGGCCCACGGCGAAGCGGTAGCTCATGGCCTGGCTGGGGAAGAAGAAGGAGCGCGTCATGCCCAGCGGGTCGAGCAACAGGCGGTGCGTTGCCTTCTCGTAGCTCTCGCCCGTGGCGACTTCAATGAGGCGGCCCGCCAGATAGAAGCCCGCGTTGTTGTAGGAGAAGCGATCGCCGAGGGGCGTGACCTGGGGGATGCGGTCCATGCGACCGACCATCTGGCTCAGCGCATCGTCGCCCCAACCCGTGTCATCGAAGGTATCGCCGACCCAGCCGCCGGTGTGGGTCAGCAGGTGGCGGGGGGTCACCGCCTGGGCCACGCCCTCGTCGGCCAGGCGCAGGTCGGGCAGATAGGCGCGCAGCGGGGTATCCAGGTCGAGCTTGCCCGCCTCGACGAGGCGCATGACAACCGTGCCCGTGATCGTCTTGGTGGTCGAGCCGATCTGAAACAGGGTGTCAGCGTCAACAGGCAGCGGGTTCTCCGCGCTGGTGACACCAAAGGTGGCCATATGCTCGTCGTCGCCAGCAACGATACCCAGGGCAACGCCGGGCACGCGGTAGCGAGGCATCGCGTCACGGGTAAAGGCGGCGAGTTCGCGGAAGCGGGCGGGGGATTGGGACATGGCTCATTCCTTGATGGTGCGGGCGACCACGGGGAGCCGCCCTAATGGATGTGGGCTACAACCCCCCGGTCACTTCCAGCACCTGGCCGGAGACGTAGTTGGACAGGGGTGAGGCGAAGAACAGGATCGGACCGGCCGCCTCGTCCGGGGTACCGGGGCGGCCCAGGGGAATCATCAGCTTCGCCATCTCGCGCAGGGTGGTGGGTATGCCGAGGGTGATGTCCCGCTCGCCGCGTTGCAGGGTCTCGCCCGCCTCCTTGGCCTGGGTCAGGCGCGTCTCGATCAGGCCGAAGGCCACAGCGTTGACCTGGACATTAAACTGGCCCCACTCCTTGGCGAGTGTCTTGGTGACGCCGATGATGCCTGCCTTGCCCGCCGCATAGTTGACCTGCCCCGCGTTGCCGCGCGTCCCGGTCGTCGAGCTGATGTTGACGATCTTGCGGGCACGGGCCGCCCCCGTCGCGGCCATCTCGTGCCTGGCCGTCTCGCGGAAGTGCTCGCTAGCGGCGCGGATGAGGCGGAACGGCGCGGTCAGATGCACCGCGAGCATGGCCTCCCACTGGTCGTCGGTCATCTTGTGGATGACGCCATCCCAGGTATAGCCCGCGTTGTTGACGAGGATGTCCAGCCCGCCCAGGTCCGACACGGCGGTGGCGACGAGGCGGGGGGCAAAGTCGGCGGCGGTCACATCGCCGGGTACCGCGACGGCGCGGCCACCGGCGGCCACGATCGCGGCGGCCATATCCTCGGCGGGGGTAGGGTCGATATCGGTGACGACGACCGCCGCGCCGTGCGCGGCCAGCAGGCGCGCCGTGGCCGCGCCGATACCGCGACCACTGCCAGTAATGATGGCGACCTGACCTTCCAACAGGCGAGACATGACGGACTCCTTTACCCGCAGGGGCCGATACCCAGCTGCGGGGATTGTAGGGCGGGCCAGGTGCGGGGTCAAGCGACTGGCGATGTTTTCACCACCGCCTAATTATCGCTTAATGTCGGCTTAATGCGGTGGGCGGATACTAGCATCAACAACGGTGGCTAACCTCCCACCGACACCTCTCAGAGACAACGGCCTGGATACGGCTTGAGCAACCGTAGTCAGGCCGTTGTCTTGTGTGTCTCATTCATAAGAATGATGCGTCTCGCCGGGAGCGGTGTATAATGAGAGCATTATCCCCTGTCTAGTCAGGATACCGCCATGATCAAGCGTGTGTGGGCCGCTTTGCCCTTGACCTGGCCGCTCGGGCAGAGACGGTCCACCGAGAACGACCGAGTCGCCGCCTCGGTCAACGGCCTCGCCTGGCCGGTCATCATCGAGAACCTCCTCCAGACCCTGCTAGGCGTCGTTGACCTGATCTTCGTCAGCGCGCTGGGCGCAGCGGCCGTAGCCGGCGTAGGCGCGGCCCTCCAGGTATTGTGGGTCATCCAGTCGGCCTTCTCGGCGCTCACGACGGGCACAACGGTCATGGTGGCCCACGCCATCGGCGCGAAACATCCGACCGAGGCGAACCGCGTCCTCAAGCAATCCCTGCTCATCGGCGCGGTCCTGTCGCTGCTTGTTGGCGTGATCGGAGCGCTGTGGGCCGAGCCGATCCTGGCGCTGCTGGGCGGCGAGCCAGAGGTCGTCGCCGACGGCGTGGCCTACTTCCGCGTCGGCGCGATCACGGGTGTGTTCATGCTCGCCATGTTCATCATGGGCGCGGCCATGCGCGGCGCGGGCGACAGCAAGACACCCATGAAGGTCAACGCCCTGGCGAATGTAGTGAACGTGATCCTGGCCTGGGCCTTGATCTTCGGCCACCTGGGTATGCCCGCGTTGGGCGTGGCCGGGTCGGCCTGGGCGGCCGGCATCGCGCGGGGCGTGGGTACGGCCATCATGCTGGCCGTGTTGATGCGCGGACGTGGCCCGCTCTCATTGGACTGGCGGCCGCCCTGGGCGCCGGACCTGGGCCTGCTACGGCGAACCCTGCGGATCGGCATTCCTTCAATGATCGAGATGGTACTGATGAGCGCGGGCATGCTGGTCTACGGCGTGTTCGCCATCCACCTCGGCACCGACGTGTACGCGGCGCAGCGCATCACCCTCAATGCCATCTCCTTCGCCTTCATGCCTGGCCTGGGCTATGCCATGGCCGCCACGGCCCTCACGGGGCAGGCGCTGGGCGCGAAGGACCCAGCGCGGGCAAAGGCCTCCACCAGCTATGCCACCTACTCGGCCCTCGCGTTCATGACCTTTGTCGCCCTGATCATGTTCTTCTTTGGCCGTCAGGTCATGCGCATCTTCACCCCAG
The DNA here is from genome assembly GCA_026129385.1 of Anaerolineae bacterium. Classification (GTDB taxonomy): domain Bacteria; phylum Chloroflexota; class Anaerolineae; order Epilineales; family JAHCIE01; genus JAHCIE01. Next base: position 2,731 of record JAHCIE010000116.1, on the reverse strand, counting down.
ACCCTGAACTCATCGAGATTGGCGCCGAGGCCCTCAAGGTCGTCGCCATCGCCCAGCCCTTCCAGGCGGTGGGGCAGGTGCTGGCGGGCAGCCTGCGCGGGGCGGGCGACACCCGATTCCCCATGTGGGTCACTGCTGGCTCGATCTGGTTAGTGCGCCTCCCGCTCGCCTACCTGTTCGGGCCGGTCATGGGCCTGGGACTGGCGGCGATCTACATCAGCAACGTCATCGACTCCGCCGTGCGTATGGTGCTGATGATCTGGCGCTACACCCAGGGCAAGTGGCTAACCATGCGGGTATAGGAGATAGCAGCCCGGACTACGGGCGTACAGGCAGTTCCTATCCCAGGAGGTACTCAATGGCGAAGCCCAATCTTCGCGGGCGGTGGGCGCTGATCACAGGAGCATCGAGCGGGTTGGGGGCGGATTTTGCCCGCAACCTCGCCGCACGGGGCATGCATCTCGTCCTGACGGCGCGGCGTGAGGAGCAGCTCAACGCCCTGGCCGACGACCTGCGGCGCACGCGCGGCGTGCAGGTGGACGTGATTCCCCTGGACCTGGCGCGCGAGCACGCCCCCGACACGCTGCATGAGAAGGTCACGGCGGCGGGCCGCACGATCGACATGCTTATCAACAACGCCGGCCTGGGCATCTACGGCGACTTTCTGGACATCGCCTGGGAGCGCGAGCGGGCCATGCTCCAGCTCGACATCGTGACCCTGGCCCACATGACCAAGCTCTTCGCCCGCGACATGGCCGCCCGGCGGCGCGGCTATATCCTCCAGGTAGCGTCCATCGGCGCGTTCCAGCCGTCACCCACCTACGCCACCTACTCGGCGGCCAAAAGTTTCGTGCTGTACTTTGGCGAAGCCTTGCACCACGAACTGAAGGACAAGGGCGTCGTCGTCACCGTCGCCTCGCCGGGTGTCACCAAGACCGAATTCTTCGACGTGGCGGGCCAGGAGCCGACCCTCTACCAGCGCGCCTTCATGATGGATAGCCCCACCGTGGTCAACATCGCCATCGCGGCCATGCTCAAGGGCAAGTCGAGCGTCGTGCCCGGCTACCGCAACAGCGCGCTGGCCTTCTCGACGCGCTTCGTACCCCGCCAGCTGGCCGCGAGAGTAGCGGACCAGCTGATGAAGTATTGAGGCCGGTACACCCTCCTGCTAGTGTGCCGTCACCCCCAACCCGGGCCCCGTGGGCAGCATCAGCCGCGCGCCGGCGTAGGCCATGCCCCGGAACGGGTCGTCGGCGATGAGCAGCGGGCCGTCCAGGTCAGCGTGCTCGCACAGCGGGGCCAGGTGCGCCGCCGCGCTGACACCCAACGTCGACTCGACCATGCAGCTGAGCATCACCTGCATGTCCAGGGCGTGAGCCAGGTCGATGGCCCGCCGCGCCTCGCGCAGGCCGCCGAACTTCGCCAGCTTCACCACCACCCCATCCACCGCCCCCACCAGCCCCGCCACACCCCCCGCCGAGCGTACCGCCTCGTCGGCGAACAGGGGCAGCGGCGAGCGCGCCTTCAGCCAGCGTAGCCCCGCCACGTCGTCCATCGCCAAGGGCTGCTCTACGAACTCCACACCCAGGTCGGCCAGCGCCGGCAGCAGGGCCAGGGCCGTCTCGCGGCTCCAACCCGCGTTGGCGTCGACGCGCAACGTAGCATCGGTCACAGCGCGAATGGCGCGCACCAGGGGCAGATCGTCGGGGCCGCCAAGCTTTACCTTGAGGATGGGCGCGTTCAGGGCACGGGCCTGCGCCGCCATGGCCTCGGCTGTGTCGATGCCGATGGTGACGGACGTCAGCGGCGCGCGCGCCGGGTTCAGCCCCCACAGCCGCCATAGCGGCTGACCCAGCCGCTGGCCGTGCAGATCGTACAGGCACAGGCTGAGGGCCGACTGCGCGGCGTGCGAACCGTCGGGCAGCCGGTCAAGGATGTCCTCGATGAGCCACGGGTCGTCGCCGAGGGCGTCGGTCGCCTGCGCCAGATAGGCCGTCACCCCCTCGCGACTCTCGCCCAGGTAAGGCACGACCGCCGCCTCGCCCAGACCGGTCAGCCCGTCGTGCTCCAGCCGCGCCAGGACGTTGTGCCGCTCGGTGTAGCTGCCGTGGGCGATGTTGAAGGCCGTCGCCAGCTTGAGGGTCATCGGCTCCCAGGTCAGGCGCATGGCATCCTCCTCGCGCTGAGAAATTGGCTATTGGCGGCGCGGTAGGCGAGGGACGAGGCGGGGTCGAGGCTACCGTAGGCAACCTGCCATACGAGGGACGTGGCGTGCAGATAGTCCTGACCGCCCAGTGACACGGCCACATGGCTGACCCCCGCCGTCCGCACGATGCCCGACGCGCTATAGCCGGGCCGCCCGAAGAAGAGCAGGTCGCCCGGCTGCGGCTCGCCCGCGACGGAGTCGCACGCCACGTACTGCATGTCGGCGTCGCGGGGCGCAGGCAGACCGACCAGGCGCAACGTCGTCTGGGCCAGGCCCGAACAGTCGTAGCCGAAGGGTGAGCGTCCACCCCACAGGTAGGGCACGCCGACGAAGCGGCTGACCAGGCGCAGCGCCCGGCGAACACCCGCCCCATCCGGTGCAGGCCGCTCGGCCAGCGGGAGCAGGTCGGCATGCATCACCCAGGCGACATAGCCCGGCAGGGCCAGAGCAGCGCGTTCACCCCGCGTCTCGGCCACCGCGACAGCCACGCCAAACGGAGCCTTGCCCGTCCTGCGCTCGCCGTCG
>JAHCIE010000115.1 GCA_026129385.1 Anaerolineae bacterium | reverse complement strand
AGGCCGAAGTCTTAACCTCTAGCTTCACCCCGTTCTGCGTCTCCAGGTCGTAGGGGTCCCACTCGTTGCGTACGCCGTGCGCCAGCCCCAGGCTCATGGCGACGATGAACTCACCGAGGCGGCCGCGGGTGGCATTGCTCAGCAGGTCGGAGGTCGACCAGCGCCAGAAGTCCAATACACTCGAATCTAGTGCCGCGCCGTTGTATTGGAAGCGCTCGTCGCCCGTCTTGGGCTTGACGAGCAAAGGCATTCCGTTGTCCTGGTTCATGTCGCTTCCTCAGTCCTGTTCCCCGGCCAGCGCCAGAATCCGTTGGCGGATCGCCACCGATATCCACATTCCGCTCTGGCTCAGCCGGTCGAGTAGAGGAGCCACACTGTCCGTCAGCCCACGGTCCTTTGCCTCCAGAATCACCCGCAGAGTTCCCCACACTGTAAGTCCCGCAGCTTGAGCTGTGCGCCGAGCCAGAGTGTCATCGAGCAGCAGGTCTCGATTCCGATTCTCCAGAGCGAGGGCCATCGCTGCCAACTCGCCGGGTCCTAGATCGAGCGAGAGCCACTCTGATGGTGTCGCAGAAGGGTCGACGACATGTAGCCAGGAATAGAGGGCGGGCGTCGGTACAGCGTGGCCTCGCCGCTGCCCCGTCTCGAGTTCCGCGACAACCGCCTGCGGTATCCACACGTCTTCAAACAACTGTGCCAGCCAGTCGAGGGCGCCGATGCGATACAGGTAGAGCAAGGGGGAGGTATTGCTGATCGCCTCAGACATTCTGGCTTTCCAGGTCATCTAGCTCTGCCGCAAATGGAAACACCTTGTAGCGACCTAGAGCGAGGAGAAACTCAACCCTTGACATCCCTGCAAGCTCGGCGGCGCGGCCCGACGAGAGGCGGCCCAACTCGTAGAGCTTCACGGCAGCCAGCAAACGCAACTCGCGGCCGAAGGCGATCTCGTCGGTCTTCTCGGCAATCAGAACTGCCTCCGGAATCTCCAGCGTTATCTGACGTATAGGCATAATCCGGGCCTCCCCTTACGCACGAATCTCGGCTATCTCACCTCGTCGAATGCTTTCCAGCGCGATGACAACTTTCGGCATCAGCGGAGTTATGTCCACCAGGCGATTGGTGCGTGGGAAGAGTACAATGACGGTCACCTGCGCTGCCCGAAGGTTCTGCTGAAAGCGGAGGTTCTGATCGACCGTCAGGAACACGTCGAAGCCTTCACTTGCCACCAGAGCGATGAGCTCACCGTTCGTCTTGCCCGCCCAGCCCATATCGGCGGCGGTTCTGACCTCGTAGCTCGGCAACTCGCGACGGACAGGCCGGGGCACGCATTCGTCAAGGAGTATTCGCATGGGCTATCAGCATGTCTTTGGCGAGTTCCAACGCGGCGACGGCTTGCTCGCGAGTCACGCTGGGGAAGTGATCGAGGAACTCGTCGAGGGAGTCGCCTGCCTCCAGGTACTCGAGCAACGTCTTGACAGGAACCCGCGTGCCGACAAAGACCGGTGTTCCGCCCAGGATGTCGGGATCACTATGGATGATGCGAGACCGAGTTTCCATGCCAGTCCTCCCTTACTGCCAAGGCGCGTGGCAAGATTCTACACGCTTTTCGTCCGCCGCGCTACACCACCTCCAGCCCGTCCCGGCCCGGCAGCGGGGGGAAGGGGGCCGGTGGAAGAGTCTGGTACCAGTAGACGGTGGAGGCGATGTCGTCCTGGAGGGGCAGGTAGCGGCCGCCGCTGCGCCAGCCGAGGGCCTGGATCGTCACGCGCAGGTCGCGCTCGAAGCGGATGGGGTCCGTGATGTGCCAGCGGTACAGGCTAAAGCGCGTCTGCGACTGGTACAGGCCGTCGGGGCGCAGCACCTGGAACAGGCCCGCGTAGGGGGTGCAGAACTCGCGGTAGCCGCCGTGGGCCTGGCCGACGTCGAAGTTATAGGAGCCGCAGAAGTAGTCCTCGGTTCCCGTGCCGCAGATGGTGGGGTAATCGGTGTCGCCGTCGAGGTAGAACTTGATCTCGCCCTCGCCCCACCAGCCGCTGTTGTTCACGCCCCAGGCAATGGACGTGCCCACGTAGTGCCCCTGGCCCTGCACGCCGTCGAGCAGGGTGTGGACGGCCTGGTAGGGCAGCGGGTTGGAGCGCCGCCACTGGGCGTGGAAATAGGCGCAGTCGTCGGGCACGTCGGTCAGGGTGTAGTCCACCTGATAGTACAGCGTCATCGTGCCCTGGTCGCCCGCGTCGGGCGGCTGGAGGTTCTCGATGGTCATGCGGCAGCGGCGGCGGAAGGGCATCTCCCAGTAGCAGTTGAACGCGCTGCCGGGGTTGACGCACACCGGCAGGGACGTCAACTGGCGGAAGTTCGCGCCGGTGTGGTTGCGGCGGTCGTCGGTCCCCCAGCCGCAGCAGAAGAAGTCGCCGAGAGGAACCTCGACCGACGGCTGCGCCTGGTCGTCCCAGGTGATGCGCAGGATGGTGTACCGCCAGTTGCCGGTCGGCGTCAGCCAGATGTGCTGGATGGCCCCTGGCCCCTCGATGTCGGCCATCTCGAACACCTCGCCGGGGGCGATGCGCACCGACGGGCTGACCTTCCAACCCACGCCCAGGTCGCGGGCGGCGTACTGGCCCGTGCCCTCGGTCGCCATGCCGCCATGCCCCTTCTCGCCGCGAAAGTTCTCGGGGCTGATCGAGCGGCTGCGGGCGTGGGACAGGCGCGACAGGTTGCCCAGGTTCATGCCCAGGCCATTGAAAGCAGTCATACCGCTACCTGTCCTTCTTGTTCTTGGCGCTCTTCCTCTTGTCGCCCTTCGCCGCCGGCTCGCCGCACTCGGTCACCAGGGACACGCGGCTGGCCTGCATGGTCTCGCGCGCCTTCTCGCTCACGCTGGGGAACTGCGGGTTCATCTCGGCCAGCTTCTCGCCGATGATGGCCGCCGCGGCCAGGCGCGTGAACCACTTCTTGTCGGCGGGCAGGACGTACCACGGCGCCCAGGGCGTGCTGGTATGGTTGAGCATGTCCTCATAGGCGGCCATGTACTCGTCCCAGAATTTACGCTCCTCCAGGTCGCCCGCGTTGAACTTCCAATTCTTTTCGGGGCGATCGATGCGCTCGAACTGGCGCTGACATTGCTCGTCCTTGCCAACATTCAGGAACAGCTTCAGCACCTGGATGCCGTTCTGGACCAGGTACTTCTCGAAGTTGTTGATCTCCTCGAAGCGCTGCTGCCACAGGCCCGGCCCAAGTGTGTCCGCCGGCAGGCGCTGGCCGGTGAGGAAGGTGGGGTGGACCCGAACCACCAGCACCTCCTCGTAGTAGGAGCGGTTGAAGATGCCGATGCGGCCCCGCTCCGGGAGCGCCTTGAAGCAGCGCCACAGGTAGTCATGGTCGAGCTCCTCAGCCGAGGGAGCCTTAAAGCTATAGACCTGGCAGCCGGCCGGGTCGACGCCGCTCATCACGTGCTTGATGGCGCTGTCCTTGCCCGCCGCGTCCATCGCCTGGAAGATGATGAGCAGGGCCTGGCGATTCTCGGCGTACAGCTTCTCCTGATGCTCGGCCAGGACGGCCACACCCTGCTGAAGCAACTCGCTCGCGTTTTCCGGCTTGGCGTAACCGGCGGTATCACTCGTGTCGATATCTTGGAGCTTGAACGCCTTGCCCGGTTCGACCTGAAATCGCGCGGCGAACTTTTTGAGGTCCACGGTCCTCTCCTCCTTGCGATGCAGCGGCCTGTGTCGCAGTATCGTAGCGCAGCCATCAAAGCCGAGTCAAGTCCCACCAGAAGCGGCACTGTAGGGGCAGGGTCTCCCTGCCCGCTGCCGTCTAGCGCCAGCCCACCGCGTCCTGGAAGACCTCGACGCTCCGCAGCGCGCCGCGGCCGTCCATCTCGACGGCGACGACATCGATGCGCCAGTTGGTCGTCTGGGGATACGCGCCCGCTTGCAGATAGGCATCGGCCAGAGCGGCCAGAGGGGCGCGCTTGCGTGGCCCCACGGAGTCGGCAGCCGCGCCGCGCCAGCCGCCGCGCCGCGTGCGCACCTCCACGAAGACCAGGCACTCACCGTCGCGGGCGATGACATCTAGCTCGCCAACCGGGCAGCGCCAGTTGCGCGCCACGATGATGTAGCCGCGCTCGGTGAGGGCGCGAGCAGCCAGGTCTTCACCCGCTCGTCCCAAGCCCCGCCGTGGGTCGGCCGGCGGCATGGGGCTAGTCGTCCTCGTCCCCGGTCGCCAGGTCGAGCAGATCGCTCGCAGCCAGCAACCGCAGTTGGGTAGCGCGGATGGGGGCAAAGGAGCGCCGATGCAGAGGAGCGAGGCCATAGCGGCCCAGGGCCCGCGCGTGGGCGGCTGTGCCGTAGCCCTTGTGCTGGGCGAAGCCGTAGCCCGGGTAGGCGATGTCGAAGTGGGTCATGATACGGTCACGGGTGACTTGGGCGACAACCGACGCCGCCGCCACGGACAGGCTGAGTTGGTCAGCCTTGGGGAAGGCGCGCTGGGGGATGGGTGTCGGCAGCGTCACAGCGTCGACGAGCAGCGCGTGGGGAGCGGGGTCCACCTGGGCCAGGGCGATCAGCATGGCGGCGCGCGTGGCAGGCACGATGCCAATGCGATCGATTTCCTCGGCGGGCACGACGCCCACCCGTACCGCGCTGGCAACAGCTATAATATCCGGCAGCGCGGCCGCCCGAGCGGCGGGCGTCATCAACTTCGAGTCGCGGACGGTGGCCAGGCGTTCAAGGAGCGAGGCGTCTGCGGAGGGGAGAATCACCACCGCCGCGACGACCGGCCCCGCCCATGCGCCACGGCCGGCCTCGTCGAGGCCGGCGATCCGCCAATAGCCGTCGCTATGCCAGGCGCGCTCAGCATCGAGGGAGGGCGGGGGAACGTGCGCGCCGTGCATCAACCATCCTCCTGATAAATAGAAAACCGCCCTCCGAGGGAGGGCGGCGATCTTGCGTCGGCCTAGTCCTGGTCAGCCTGGGACGCCGCCGCCTGGGCGCGCTGGGCGGCCTTGACGTGGGGCATGGCGGTCTTGCGCTCGCGCAGGCGGGCGGCCTTGCCACGCCGGTCGCGCAGGTAATACAAAGCCTTGCGGCGGACGTGGGCGTGGCGGATAACTTCGATGCGGTCAATGCGCGGCGAGCGGGTCGGGAAAGTGCGCTCCACACCCACGCCATCCGCACCGATGCGGCGCACGGTGAAGCTGGCGTTGGGGCCACCCTGCTTGATACGCATCACGACGCCATCAAAGCGCTGCACGCGCTCCTTGCCACCCTCGATAATCTTGAAGAAGACGCGAACGGTGTCGCCCGTGTGGAGCACGGGGACATTCGGATTAACCGCGACACTGTTTTCAACGGATTGCAGCAGGCCTGAGCTCATGGTTTCACCCTCTGGGACGATTCACAAGGGGGAAGTATAGCACACTCCCATCGAGTCGCCAAATCTCATGGCTCGCCGTCCCGCTCGTCAGCTATCTCGGCCAGCAGCTTGCGGTCGGCATCGGTCAGCGCCGCGCTCGCCAGCAGATCGGGCCGCCGCGCCAGTGTACGGCGCAGCGCCTCACGCCGCCGCCAGCGGTCCACCTGGGCATGATGGCCCGACAGCAGAACGTCGGGGACACGCCAGCCACGATAGTCCACCGGGCGGGTATACTGAGGAAACTCTAGCAGCCCGGAGGCGATGGAGTCGTTGGCCGCGCCCATCGGGTTGCCTAGAACACCGGGTAGCAGGCGCGCCACCGTGTCGACGATGACCATGGCGGGCAGTTCGCCGCCGGTCAGCACGTAGTCGCCGATGGACAGCTCGTCGGTGACAAGCTGGTCGCGAATCCGCTCGTCGATCCCCTCATAGTGGCCGCATAGCAGCGCGACGCGCGGCAGGGCCGCCAGCTCGGCGGCCACGGCCTGGCTGAAGCGGCGGCCCTGCGGGTCCATCAGGATGAGGGGGGCGACCGCGCCCGGCTGCGGGCCCAGCACGGCCTCCACGGCAGCGAACACCGGCTCCGGTTTCATCACCATCCCGCCGCCCCCGCCATACGGGTAGTCGTCGGTGACGCGGTGGCGTCCCTCGGCATAGTCGCGAATGTTGTACAAATGGATATCGAGCTGGCCCGCCGCAATCGCGCGCTTGATGATGCTATCGCCAAAGGGGCCATCAAACATGGCGGGGAATAGGGTAAAGATGTCGAAACGCATCTCGTTGACTCCGGCACGCGGCCATGATATAATCGGTTGAGTCGGATGCGGTCGCACCCCGTATCAGGCCCCTCCCCCATCCACTTAAATCTGCATTCCGAGGAGGATCGCCTTGTCCAGCAATTCACCTCAAACCAGCGGTCGGAGTGGTGCGTCCCACGGCACCTGGATCAGCCTGATCGCCGCCATCGCCTTTGGTTTGATTATCGGCGCCTGCGCCCAGAACCAGCAAGGTAGCGTGAGCAGCGGGGCGACGCCCATCAGACCGTCTACCCCCGCGGCACAGGCCACAAAACCCGCACAGCCCACACAGCCTGCGCAACCGACGCCGCCGGGTCAACCGGGCGCTGGCGCACCACCGGCGCAGCCGGGCCCTGGTGATCCCGCCAAGGGTAAGCAGTTGTTCCAGACCCTGGCCTGCAACACGTGTCACACGGCGCCCGGCATGGGTAGCGCCGTCATTGGCCCGCCCCTGACGGACATTGGCACAATCGCGGCGACGCGGCGGCCCGGCTATAGCGCAGGGCAATACCTCGTCGAGTCGATTACCCACCCCAACGACTTTATTGTCACCGGTTACCAGCCCAACCTGATGCCGGCTACCTTCGCCACCCTTCCGCCGGACCAGCTCAACGACCTGGTCGCGTACCTGGCAAGCCTGAAGTAATCGACAAGACTCTAGAGGTCTCGGAGACCTCTAGAGTCTCAGCCGTTGCCGAAGCCAACGTCAGGACACTCCATGCGCCGCCCCATGCGGGGTGGCGCTAGCCTTTGGCGCGTGAGCGGTCCTCGCGTTCGCGGGTGCGGAAGATAAGCTTGATGGGTGTACCCTCGAAGCTATAGCGCTCGCGCATCAGGTTCTCAAGGTAGCGCTCGTAGGTAAAGTGGACCAGACGATGATCGTTCACAAAGAAGACAAAGCGCGGCGGGTCGACGCTAACCTGGGTTGCATAGTAGAACTTGAGACGCTGGCCGCTACGGGTAGGGGGCGGGTGATGCGCCACCGCATCCTGGAGCAGCCGGTTAAGCTCGGCGGTCGGGATGCGCTGGAAGCGCGCCTCGTAGACACGCAGCGCGGTGGGGATAACCTGGTTGACCCGCTGCCCGGTGAGGGCCGAGATGAACAACACCGGCACATAGTCTAGGAAGTTCAAGGCGCCGCGCACCTGGCGGGCATACTCATTGAGCGTGTGACTATCCTTCTCGACCAGGTCCCACTTGTTAATGATGAGGACCGCGCTCTTGCCCTCCTCGATGATGTAGCCCGCCACATGGGCGTCCTGGGCGGTGATTCCCTCCGCCCCGTCGGTCAGCAGCAGCGCCACGTCGGCCCGCTGGATGGCTCGCATCGCCCGCAGCACGCTATATTTCTCAATCCCCACCTCCACTTTGCCGCGCCGCCGGATGCCAGCCGTATCGATGAGGGTGATATCCTGACCGCTGTACCGAATCTGGGTATCGATAGCGTCGCGCGTCGTGCCCGGCACTTCGCTGACAATGGAGCGCTGCTCACCCAGTAGGCGGTTGAGCAGTGACGACTTGCCCACATTGGGTCGCCCCACGAGCGCGATCTTGACCGACTCGTCCGCCTCATCCTCCGGCGTGACAGGCAATTGCCCCACGATCTGGTCCAGCAGATCGCCCGTGCCCGTGCCGTGGATGGCAGAGATGGGGAATGGATCCCCCAGGCCCAGCGTGTAGAACTCCACCGCGTTCAGCCGCCGCTCAGGGTTGTCGGCCTTGTTGACGGCCAGGACGATGGGCTTCTTGGTCATCCGCAGTCGCTCGGCGACATCCTCATCGGCCGCCATCAGGCCATCCGCGGCATCGACCAGGAAGACGATAACGTCCGCCTCGTCCATGGCCACCTCCGCCTGGGAACGGATGGCGGCAAGCATATCGTTGCTGGGGTCGTCCGCCAGGCCGCCGGTGTCGACGACGACGAAGGGCACGCCGGTCCACTCCGCGTCACCATATAGGCGGTCACGCGTCGTCCCTGGCACATCCTCCACGATAGCCATCCGCTCACCCACGAGACGGTTGAAGAGGGTCGATTTTCCAACATTCGGGCGACCCACCAGGGCCACCACTGGGCGCTCAGCCATGACTCACCAATCCTGCATACTCCGCAACAACAATGACACGATGAGTGTTGGTCCAGTAGGGCCAGCACGTGATGAGGGTCAACCGAGCATCGTCGGTTTGGGCCATATACTGGGCATTCTCGCGCCGCTTGGCCTCACTCACCCCCGCCTCCGGCACAATCACCTGCTCACGAACAATATAGCGATGCCGTTGGCCAGAGGCCGTCTCGAGAATAATCTGGTCGTCCGGCTTGATTCGCTCCAGCAAGCGGAATACCCGCCCCTGGATGTTGTTGTGGCCGGAGATCACTACATTGCCCAGCTGGCCAGGATTGGCGCTGCCGTCATGGTGACCAGCCGCATAGTCGGCCGTCTCCCATTCGCGGCTCAACACCCCATTGTGGTCGACGATGTTCAGACCGACCTGG
>JAHCIE010000114.1 GCA_026129385.1 Anaerolineae bacterium | reverse complement strand
CCCACCGCGACCCGCACTGCGAGCGTCGTCGATTTGTCGCGGCTCACGCCCGTCGCCACGGGTGCGGCGAGCGGCGGGACGGACGGCAGCGGCCCCCCAGTCGGCTACGCCATCTTCGCCCTGATCGTCCTCGGCCTGGTTGGCGCGCTGGTCGTGCGCCAGCGGCGGGGAGGATGAGCATGCTACCCCGCCACCCGTTGGCCTGGCTGCTCTGGCTGGCCTTCGCCTTCACCGCCGCCCTCACAACGCGGAATCCCCTATATCTGATAGTGGTGCTGCTGGCGTTGGTCGTCGTCTACCAGGCGGCCGGGGCGCGCAGCGCGACGGGCGCAGCATGGAGCGCGTTCATTCGCGTCGGCATCTTCTTCGCCATTATCGGCGTCAGCTTCGACGCCCTGACCACCCATTTCGGCGATACGGTGCTATTCGCCCTGCCCGCCCACTGGCCCATCATCGGCGGCCCCATCACCCTGGAGGCCATCGCCCACGGGGCGGCGGGTGTCATCCAGTTGACGTGCCTCCTCGTGGCAGGGGCAACCTTCAGCCTGATGCTGGATACCGCCGCCCTGCTGCGCTACGTACCTTCGGCCTTCTACCACGCCGGGCTGGTACTAACTATCGGTCTGGCCTTCATCCCCCAGACCGTCGCCGCCTTCCAGGATATCCGTGACGCCCAGCGCGTGCGCGGCCACCAGTTCCGCGCCGCCCGCGATTTGCTACCTCTCATCGGGCCGCTGCTGACGAGCGGCCTCGAACGCTCGATTCAGCTGGCCGAGAGTTTGGAAGCGCGCGGCCTCGGCTATACCGAAGGCCCTTCACGGCCCGAGTGGCAGCCCCAGGCGGGCCTCCTGCTAGGCAGCCTGGCCCTGGGCGCAGCCCTGTTTAGCCTCGGCTACTGGGGGCGGCAGCCCTGGCTGCTGGCCCTCGGCGTCGCGGGCGCGGCCCTCCTGGTGGGGACCTTGCGCCGCCTCGCCCCAAGCACCCGCCGCAGCCGTTACCGCCGCCTGGCTTGGGCCGCTGCCGATATCGCGCTCGGCATGGCAAGTGGTGCGGGCATGGTCGCACTGTTAGCCATTCAGGTCGCCAATCCGCTGGCCCTGTTCTACACGCCCTACCCCACCCTGGCCTGGCCGCCCTTCAACCCGTGGCTAGGTCTGGTGTATCTGCTCCTCCTCGCGCCCCTCACGCCCGGCCTGCTCCATAGGGAGAGCAGAGCATGATCCATCTGCGCGACGTGGCCTACACCTATCCGGGTCAGCCTTCACCCGCCCTGGCCGACGTGGCGCTGGACATACCTGACGGGAGCCTGACCCTGGTCGTCGGGCCATCGGGCGAGGGCAAGTCCACCCTCCTGCGCACCCTCAATGGCCTCGTCCCCCACTTCTATGGCGGCTGCTTCACTGGGAGCGTGCGGGTAATGGGCGTCGATCCCATCGCGCTAACGCCCCGCCGCATGGGCCGCCACGTCGGCTTCGTCTTCCAGGACCCCGAGTCCCAGTTCGTCGTCTCGCGTGTCGAGGACGAGCTGGCCTTCGGCATGGAGAATTTCGGCGTTGCCCCGCCCGTGATGGCTGAGCGCATCGCATGGGGGCTGGGCGCGCTAGGCATCGGCCATCTACGCGACCGCCGTATCGAGACCCTATCGGGTGGTGAGAAGCAGCGCGTCGCCATCGCCGCCGCCCTGACCCTTCAGCCCGACATGCTCGTCCTGGACGAGCCAACCTCGCAGCTCGACCCCCTTGGCGCGGCGGATGTACTCGCCGCCCTGGACGATCTCCATCAGCGGGTGGGGTTGAGTGTCGTGGTGGCCGAGCACCGCGTCGAGCGCATGGTGGCGAGCGCCAGCCACGTCCTGACCGTCAGCGGCGGCCGCGTCGCCTGGGGCTTGCCCCGCGACCGGCTGGCCGGGCATCCTCTGGCCCCGCCTGTCACCCGCCTGGCCGCAGCCCTGGGCTGGTATCCAACGCCGCTGACCCTTGCTGAGGCGCGGCCTCTGGTCGCCCACGACTCGCGCCTGCGCAACGCCATCCCGCGCGGGTCGGCGAACGGGGCGGCCGCCGGCGACGCTGTGCTGGACATCCGTGACCTGCACTTCGAGTACCCCGGCCTGACCGCGCTACGCGGGGTGGACCTGACCGTGGCTGAGGGGGAGGTTGTGGCTCTGATGGGGCCGAACGGGGCGGGCAAGACGACCCTTCTCAAGTTGGCAATGGGCCTTCTCAAGCCGCGCCAGGGCCTCGTGCGCATCGAGAGTGAGATCGTGCGCGGCGGCGACACGGCGCGGCTGGCGCGGCGCGTGGCCTACGTCCCGCAGGACCCTGGCGCGCTCCTCTTCGCCGATAGGGTGCGCGACGAAGTGAGCTTCACCCGTCGCGCCCAGGGGCTGGCAGGCGAGGGCGATATCCTAGCGCGGCTGAATCTCACGGCCCTGGCCGATGCCTACCCGCGCGATCTGAGTGTTGGGCAACGGCAGCGGGTGGCCCTCGCCGCCGTGCTGGCCGCCGAGCCGCGCCTGGTACTGCTGGACGAGCCAACGCGCGGCCTGGACACGGGGCAAAAGTCCGACCTGGCTGACTTCCTGCGCGGCCAGGCGCGGCAAGGTCGCGGCGTGCTGCTCACTACCCACGACGTGGAGATGGCAGCGGCGGCCGCAGATCGGATTGTCGTACTGGAGGCGGGACAAGTGGTCGATGCTGGGCTGACCGCCGATGTCATGCGCCGACAGCCCACTCTGGCGAGTCAGGTCGCGCAGCTATTTCCCGGCAGCGGTTGGCTGACCCCCAGCGACGTGACCCGGGCTATCGCAGCAAGAAGCCCGCGCACTGAGGCGGCCGCGTGATGGCGCGCTGGCTCCGCTGGGGCAGCCTGACCGTTGGGGCGGCGGCGGGCATCGCCGCCTTCCTCTATCCCTTCTTCCTGCCCGCCGCCCGCGCCGCCAGCCCCGACGCCGCCCACTCGGGCGACGCGCCCATCGCCTTTTTCGCCCTATTGGGGCTGACCCTGATAGCGACTCTGGCCGCCATCGAGGCACGCGGCTTCGATGCCAAGACCGTGGCTCTACTGGGCGTGCTCGTCGCCATGAACGCCGCACTGCGCATCGTGCCCGCTCCGGCTGGGGCGTCGGGAATGTTCTTCCTGCCCATCCTCGCAGGCTATGTCTTTGGAGCAGAATTCGGCTTCCTGCTGGGAACGCTGAGCATGGCCGTATCGGGGCTGGCGACAGGGGGTATCGGCCCGTGGCTGCCGTACCAGATGTGGGCACTAGGCTGGTTGGGCTTGACGGCGGCCTGGCTACCCAAGTTCCCCACCCGCCCGCGTCTGGAAGCCCTTATTCTGGGCCTATTCGGTGGCGCGTGGGGGTTCCTGTTCGGGGCCATCATGAACCTGTGGTTCTGGCCTTTCGTTGCGGGCGATCCCGCCCAATCGTGGCAGGCGGGTCTCGGCGTAGCTGATACCGTCCAGCGTTACACCGTATTTTATGTCACCACATCCCTATGGTGGGACATGGTCGGCGCGGCAGCCAACTTTGTCGTGCTGTTCCTGTTCGCGCCTCCTCTGCTGCGCGTCCTACGCCGCTTCCGACGCCGCTTCGAGGTGCGCTACGACCACCGACTGCCGACCACTGACCACGGCGCACCTCACACTAGTTCCCCCGACGCCGCCCGACTAGATAGAAAGGGCTAGCCCGTTCAAGCCATTCGCTCTACTCTGCCGTCTCATGAGAACAGCGCCAGCTGGCGCGGGGCAACCTTGCCATCGAGCAGGATGTAGGGCACGGCGCGCGACACGGTTACGCCGAGTTTCGCCAGTTCATCAACGGAGCGAATGCGCCTGACCCGCCGCGCCGCGACCACGCGCTCGGCCGACGTGGGGCCGATGCCCGGCACCCGCAGCAACAGTTCGCGCGGAGCCAGGTTAACTTCCAGTGGGAACAAATCGAGACGCGCGTCAGCCCACGCCTGCTTGGGGTCGCGGTCGCCAGGCAGCCGCCCCTGCCCATCGAAGGGTAACTCCGCCACGTCAAAGCCATAGAGCCGCATGAGAAAGTCCGCCTGATACAGATGCGCCTCCCGGCGCGGGTCCGTGGGGGCCAGGCCGTCCAGGGGCGTATTGGGCACAGGTGAAAACGCGCTGTAGTACGCGCGCCACAACCCGCCTGCGATATAGCTCGTCGGTGCGCCGTAGCAGGTCGCGATCCGTCCCGCCGCCGCCGACGACGAACTGCGTCACGTGGCTGACACGGCGCCGATGGCGTCGGGGCGCGAGGCTGGCCGCCAGCCGCAGCGGATTGAGCAGGCTAACCAGGTCCTTCGTCCCCGACCGGCGGTCCAGGGCGGCGGGCGTCGGCGCCTCCAGATTGACCGACACCCGGTCGGCCAGCTGCATGCTGCGCTCGACGGCCGCCGCCGACGCATTGGGCATCAGCTTGAGATGCAGATAGCCGCGAAACTCGTACTGGCGGCGCAGAATCTCCGCCGTCGCCACGATACGTTCCTGGCTGTACTCCCCCTTGCCGACGATGCCCGAACTGAGGAACAGCCCCTGGATGCGCCCGGCGCGATAGAGTTGGTCCGTGGCCCGCGCAAGCTCCTCCGGTGTAAAGGCGGCGCGGCGAAAGTCACGCCCCGCGCGGAACGGGCAATAGTAGCAGTCCTTGGCGCACGCCGAGGTCTGAAGCACCTTGAGAATCGGAACCTTCTTGCCGTCGGAGCGCGTCAGCATCGAGATGGATCGGCCCAGCTCAGCCGGCGTCCGACCGTTGGGCAGGGGCTTGCCCGCCGTGGCGCACAGGCTCACCTGCGCCGCCTCGTCCACATCGAAGCCCGCCCCTGCGCCCAGCAAGTCCAACTTCTGCTGCAACTCCATAATGCTACCTCACGCCCAGACCTGATATCGCTGGCCGGCCTGACAGGTTTTCGAAAACCTGTCAGGCCGGCTATCCTGTCACCAGGACACCCGCCAGAAACTCCAGCGCGATGCGATTGAACTCAGCCGGCCGCTCCATACTCACCATGTGGGCCACACCGGGGAACACGACCTTGCGCGCCCCCGCGATTCCCCGCGCCAGTTCCTCGCAGCCTGCTATGACCACGCTCTCGTCCAGGTCGCCGTATATGACCAGTGTCGGCGCGTGAATCTCCCCTAGCCGCGTCAACGCGGGCGGCTCCGGCCTCTCGTGAGTCGGTTCCACCGGTTGATTACGCTGGGTGAACTGGATCATAGCCCGCAGTCGCTCCCGCACGTCCGCCTCGGCGCGACCCTCCGGCTGGCCGGGACCATCCGCCCAATAGCGAACTTCGAGATCGGCGAGGGCATCCAGGTCTCGCGCCTCCATCGCCGCTTCCATCGCCACCGACGCGACCTGCTCGGCTGGCGTAATGAGCGCCTCCCAGCCCTCCAGGCCGTCGACACCGGAGGCGACGGGAACTAGCGCCGTCACCCGCTTGGGGTACTCCAGGCAAAAGTCAACGGCGATGCCGCCGCCCCGCGATAGCCCCATAATGTGGACCTGCTCGACCCCAAGCCAGTCCAGCACGGCCGCCAGGTCAGCGCGGTCGGAGAACGTACCCGCCGCCGTCTCGCTGCGACCGTAGCCACGCGTATCGAAGCGGATGACCCGGTAGTGGGGCGCGAACGCCACCACCTGCTCGTCCCACATGCGGTGATCGGCCACACCCGCATGGACGAGTACCAGGGGATGCCCCTGGCCCGTGACTTCGTAGTACAAGCGGCCGCCCTCCACGGGCGCAAACCCGCTCTCGATGCCAAAACCATCCGCCATGTCACCTCCCTTTGGCCATATCGTCTAAAATAGTATAGCACAACTGTTCGAGGTGTCAATCCGCTATTGGGGGGATTGGCTAGCCGCTGCCCCATCAGGGTCGGCCTCGGCCGCGTCCTCAGCCGGTGGCTTCGCCCCGATACGCATGAAGTAGAAGAGGGCGAAGCCCCCCAGCCGGAGCGCCGCGCCCACCATCAGCGCCTGCGGGATGCCGATACGGAGGGAGAGGAAGGTTCCCACCAGAGGGGCGAAGAACATCGCCATGTTGTTAGTGGTCTGGTACAGGCCAACGTAGGTCGTCTGGTGGCTCTTGGGAGCAGCGCCCAGCAGCACATCGAACAGCACGAGGTCGGTGCCCGCCAGGAAAAAGCCGCTCAGGCCGGCATAGACGATGAGGAGATTGACATTGGTCGTCATCGCCGTCAGCGCCGGATATAGCGTCAGCCCCAGGCTGGTAGCCAGCAGCACAAAGCGCACCCCGCGCCGCCGCGATACCCGCGCCCAGAAGAAGTAGGCGACCAGTAGCACGGCCCCCTGCACCGTATTGATGTAGCCGATCGTCGCGTCCGACGCATTCAGCGTGCGCACCCAGTACAGTGGAAACAGAGGCAGAGGCAGCGACAACCCCCATCGAAACACAAACTGGGCTATCACAAAGCGCGAGAAGACCGGGGTCGCGCGGAAGACCCGCACTTGCTCCTGCCAGGCCTCCCGGCGGCTGACGCGCTTCCCCGTGGCCTCGTCTGGCTCACGGTCGGGCAGGTCGATGCGGCTGGAAAAGATCAGGCTCAGCAAGCCGCCCACCGCTGACGAGAGGAAGGCCACCTGATAGTTGAGGGGAAACTCGGTTCGGCTCAGGAACAGGCCCACCGTCGCCACGGTGATCGACTGGGTGATGCCCAGCAGCGACCAGCGGCGACTCATCAGGAAGAAGCGACCCTTGGGGCCGGCCACGCTGCCCATCACCACTGTGAAGGCAATGTTCACAATCGTCTGGGGCACTGTCGCCGCCGCCCAAATCGCAATAATCGCGATTGGCTCGTTGTTGGGGAAAAAGAAGGGCACCAGCCCCGTCAAAACATACGAGGACAGTACCAGGAAGCGCGCCCGCGAGTACCAGGGGACAATGTTGCGCTGCCGCTCCAGGAACCGGCTAACGGGAATGGCGAAGATCATCCCCGTCAGGGCCGGCATGGCGGTCAGCAGGCCCACCTGGTTGTTCGTTGCGCCCAGCCTCACCAGAAACACCGATAGGAACGTCCCAATGCCCGACGCGATGCCCACGCCGATGCCGTCGACCAGGACGTCGCGGATGTTCTTGTCCTGGACGCTCTTCGGGTGGAGGACGCCGTCAAGCCATCGATTGAGGCGAGTGAGCAGCACCTGACAAGACTCCGTCGGCGGCGCGCGGCTGGTGCGCGCTGTACGCGGGAGGATTATAGACGGCTACGAGTGGGGGGCGCAACTTTTCCGGCCGTCCTTGTGGTTTCTCCCCAGGCCCGCCAGCGCGCGGCCTGCCTTCGACGCTCAGGTGTGCTATACTTTGGCATTCGTTTCTCACCTCCCGGCGAGGCTGCGTGCTGACTCTCGAAGGCGCGATCGAGCGCATCACCTACGTTAATGACGAGAATGGCTACACCGTCGCCCGCCTGACCCCCACCGGCAAGAACTACCTGGTGACAGTGGTCGGTCATCTGCCCGGCTTGCAGCCTGGCGAGTCGGTGCGCCTGCAAGGCTTCTGGACAACCCACGCCCAGCACGGCCGCCAGTTCGACGCCCGGCTGTGCGAGGTGCAGCGCCCCGCCACCGTCGAGGGCATCCGCAAGTACCTGGGGTCGGGTCTGGTGAAGGGCATCGGCCCGGCGCGCGCCGAACGCATCGTCGCCCTATTCGGCGAAGACACCCTCGATGTCATCGAGCGCACCCCCGACCGCCTGGTCGAGGTCGCCGGTATTGGCCCCAAGACCATCACCAGCATCATGCGCGCCTGGGATGAGCAGCGCGCCATCAAGGACGTGATGGTCTTCCTCCAATCCCACGGCGTCTCGACCGGGCTGGCCGTCAAAATCTACAAGCAGTACCGCGACGCCGCGCTGGATATCGTCCGCCAGGATCCCTATCGCCTCGCCCGCGACATCTACGGCATCGGCTTCCTGACCGCCGACAGAATCGCCCGCAAGATGGGCTTCGCCGCCGACGACCCGCGCCGCCTCGAGGCGGGCGTCAGCCACGTCCTGGCCGAGTTCAGCGATCAGGGCCACGTCTATGCCCTACGCCCCGACCTGGAGCGGCTGGCCGTCGAGCGCCTGGCTGCCGACGACACGGCCATCGCCCCGGCCCTCGTCACAGCGGCGGTGGATCGGCTCGTCGACAACGGCGAGGTGAAGCTAGAGAGCGGCGAGGATGGTGAGGCTGTCTACCTGCCGCCCTTCTACCAGGCCGAGATCGGCGTGGCGCGGCGACTGCGCCGCGCCCTGGATGCGGGCCGCGACCGCCTGGCCCCCTTCCAGAGCGTGCGCTGGGACAAGGCCTTCGCCTATCTCCAGGAAGAAGAGCTGGACCTGGCCCCGCTTCAGGCCGAGGCCGTCCAGGCCGCCTTGACCCACAAGATCACCATTCTGACCGGTGGCCCCGGCACGGGCAAGACCTACACCCTGCGCGCCATCCTCAAGCTTCTCACCGCTCGCAAACACTCCGTCCTGCTGGCTGCCCCTACCGGCCGCGCCGCCAAGCGCATCACCGAGGCGACGGGCCACCCGGCCAAGACGCTGCACCGCCTGTTGGAGTTCAAGCCCGGCCAGAGCTTTATCCGCGACGAGCAGAACCCGCTAGACGCCGATATGGTCATCGTGGACGAGACGTCGATGATCGACCTGCTGCTGATGAACAGCCTGCTGAAGGCGGTGGACGTAGGCAGCCACCTGCTGCTGGTCGGCGACGTCGACCAGTTGCCGTCGGTGGGGGCGGGCAACGTGCTGCGCGACCTG
>JAHCIE010000113.1 GCA_026129385.1 Anaerolineae bacterium | reverse complement strand
AACCAGCGACACCTCCGGCAGGTCCAGGCCTTCGCGCAGCAGGTTGATGCCCACGACTACATCGTAAGTGCCCTGGCGCAGGTCGCGTAGAATCTCGATGCGCTCCAGGGTCTGAATCTCGGAGTGCAGGTAGTGGACCTTGATGCCCGACTCGGCCAGGTAGTCGGCCAGGTCCTCGGCCATGCGCTTGGTCAGCGTTGTCACCAGGACGCGCTCGCTCTTCTCGACGCGGCGGCGAATCTCGCCCAGCAGGTCGTCGATCTGGCCCTTGGTGGGCTTGATGGTCACCTGCGGGTCAATGAGGCCGGTCGGGCGGATGATCTGCTCAACCACCTGGCCCTCCGGTGGCCGGCTATGCTGCATCTCATACGGCCCCGGCGTCGCCGAGACGTAGATGATCTGGTGGACGTGCTGCTCGAACTCCTCGAAGGTCAGCGGGCGGTTGTCCAGCGCCGACGGCAGGCGGAAGCCGTAGTCCACCAGCGTCTCCTTGCGCGAGCGGTCGCCGTGGTACATGCCCCGAATCTGGGGCAGGGACATGTGGGACTCGTCGATGAACATCAGGAAGTCGTCGGGGAAGTAGTCCAGTAGCGTCCACGGCGAATCACCCGCCTGGCGGCGGGCCAGGTGGCGCGAGTAGTTCTCGATGCCGGAGCAGTAGCCCACCTCGCGCAGCATCTCCAGGTCGTAGCGGGTGCGTTGCTGGATGCGCTGCGCCTCCAGCAGCTTGTCGGCGCGCTGTAACTCGGCGACGCGCTCGGTCAGCTCGTTCTCGATGTCGGTGACGGCGATCTGGAGCTTCTCAGCCGGGGTGATGAAGTGCTTGGCCGGGTAGATGTCCACCGCCGTGTGCTGAAGGAGAATCTCGCCCGTCAAGGGATCGACCTCGGTGATGCGCTCGATCTCGTCGCCGAAGAACTCGACGCGGTAGGCCGTGTCGCCGTAGGCGGGCTGGACCTCCACGGTGTCGCCGCGCACGCGGAAGCGGCCGCGCCGCAGCTCATAGTCGTTGCGGTCGTAGTGGATGGACACCAGGTGGCGCAGCAGCTTGTCGCGGTTGCGTGTCTCGCCGCGTCGCAGGTTGACGACCGTCGCGCCGTAGTCCTCCGGCGAGCCGAGGCCGTAGATGGCCGACACCGAGGCGACGATGAGCACATCGGGGCGGCTGAGCAGCGACGACGTGGCCGCCAGGCGCAGCCGCTCGATCTCGTCGTTGATCTCGGCGTCCTTCTCGATGTACAGGTCGTGGCGCGGGACGTAGGCTTCGGGCTGGTAGTAATCGTAGTAGGAGACGAAGTATTCGACGGCGTTCTTGGGGAAGAACTCCTTGAACTCGGCGTACAGCTGGGCGGCCAGGGTCTTGTTGTGGGCCATGACCAGGGTCGGGCGCTGGACGCGCTCGACGATTTCGGCCATGACGTAGGTGTTATGTACGAATAGACCACCCACGCCCGCCAGGAAAGTCTCTGGGCCAGGAACGCTGAAGTCATAGACATAGGGGTGTTGATACTCGATAGGGTCCACGGCGGCGATGCGAGTCCAGCGTACCTGGCACAGTCGGGACAGGCTGGCCCAGATGGACTCCCACTCCGCATCCGCCAACCCCTGGCTGAGCGCCTCGTTCTGCAAGGCCGCCAGGAGCTTGATCAGGGTGATTCGACGGGGCGCGCGTCGCCCCGCCTCGAAGAGTTGCACCGCCGCCCGGGATATCCCGGCCGCTACGCCCAGCGCGCCCGCTGTCAGCCCTAGCCGCGTCCGCAACGCACGCAGGTGCTCACCTCGAATGGGCGCTACATCCACATTCGAGTGTTCGGCATGCTCCCGTTGTTTCTCGAGCGCCTGCTCCTTGTAGGGGAGGGAGAACCCTACGTGGTCGTGGAAGCGTTTCAGATTCGCCTGACCAGAGATGGTTACGTAGATGTACCAGTCTCCTGCGTGTTGGCTGTTGGTCGCCCGCTTCCAGCGACGGGTACTCCGCGCCCAGATGCCGAAGCGCAGCAGGGCATATGCCAGATCAGAGGCGAGGGCCGGGCTGGCGGTCGCGGCAATCACAGCGCTAGCCTTGCCCACGGTGCCATCACCGTCGAAGTAGGCGCGTAGCAGATGGCCGAGGGCTTCATCCGAGAGTTGAGGCCAGAAGGAGGGCAGGCGCTTGTTCTGGGCGTGGGTACCACACAGCGTGCCCAGAAGCTCCGCCAAGGCGGTGGACGATACCTGATAGTCAGACGAGGGGCGGATGCTGAAGGGAAGGCCCAGCTCGGTGAGGGCGGCTTCGATGTCGCGCCGGATAGACGGGGCGCGATTCGCCAGAATCACGTAGCCCGTCTGATGATTGCCCTCCGCAATGTAGTAGCCAAGCAAGCGGAGAAACGCCGGAGTCAAGGGCAGGGCGGACGGCAAGCGATTGGCCGGCCGCTTGCCGCCGACCGTCGCCTGGGTTGCATCCCACGTTCCGCTCAAGTCGTGTGTGTGCTCTAGAACGCGCCGGAAGGTGTCTACAGCGATGCCTCGGCCACGGGCATCATGCCGAATGGCCGACAGTTTGGCGTTGGGATCAAGCCCACTCTCGACTAGGGCCTCCATGAATGGCTCTGCGCCCTGCGTCGTCACATAAGCCAGCACCAATTCAGGCGCTTCAACAAACAGGCGTTTGCCCGCCAGAACTGTGAGGGTATCTAGTGTGGTGGTTCCGTCCCCGGCCGGTAGATGCTCAGGGAGGGGCATATAGTCCGTTGGCCGCGCCTCGGCGGTTTGAATCAACTGGAGTTGCCCATCACGCAGCACCCATAGGTTGTGATCGCCCGTAAGGGTGACACGACGCCCGCAGGTCGTCTGGACCTGATACATGGTGGCGGGGGCGGCATGACAGGTCAGGGCGGCGATGGGGTAGAGAGTTACTCCGCCTGTCGCTGGATCAAAGGCTTGCGTCGAATACTGCACAGGAGCGCTCGCCAGATCGAGTATGAGAGTATCGCCATCCTGGCGAATCGCAGCGGGTGACTGCGCCAGGAGCGTGTCAATAAACTCCCCAATCGGGAGAACTCGTGGCACGGTTCGGTCAGGGTGGTGTTCGACGACAAACACGGGGTCATCATAGCCCAGGCTCTTGCCGGTGCCGGTCGCGCCTAGCAAGGTCTGATGCTTCAGGCCGTGGTGCAGGCCGTCGACGAGCTGCTCGATGGCGGCCGGCTGGTCGCCGGTGGGTTGAAAGTCGGACACAAGCTGAAAACGGGGCATCGCCTCTCCCTTCGGTCTAGCGCCGGGCAGGGTTCGCGAGAGAAAACAGTTGTTCGCACAGAATAGTATAACCGACCGCCGTGCCCTTGTCGAGGGTGAGGGGGTCGGTCGTAGGGATGATTGTTGCCGTCGCCAACTGGCTGATAGCGGCCACTAGTCCCTGAACAAGGCGCTGAAGTCGGGGCGGGGCAGGTCGGCGCGGTCCGCAAGGATAACGACATCCTGGAGACACTCGAAGAGGTCGCAACAGTTGGGGCACTGCTGGATATGCAGCCACACCCGGGGCAGAAGCCGCGAGGCGTCGAGGCCGCGCACGATGAGATCGACAAACTGGGGTAGAGAGTCAGCAGAGGTGGGGCAGTCTATCTCAAGTTCCTGGGTGGCGAAGATGCGCACCAGCCATTGGCTTGCTTGAGTTGAATCCATAGGTCGCCTGTATCCCCCAACGAGCGTCACCCGTATGATGCGCCCCCGGCGAGGCTTCTTACTTGGCCCCAACCGAGGCCCGCCGGGGCCACCGCCCCGCAAAGCGTGAGGCGGCCCCTGATGGACCGCCTCACACACCGGCAAACACCTGAAGAACGCTCTCCTCGTTCAGGTTGTAATCTGCCAGACGCTGCTTGAGCTTCTTGCGGGCGTCGTGCATGATCTTGTAGACCTTGTTGGGGTTGGTGTTGAGCTGCTCGGCCAGGACTTCGACCGGCTTGCCCTCGACCAGGGAGCCGACCAGTACCGAGCGTTGACGCTCCGTCAGGTCCTGGTCGATGATGTGGCGTAGGGTATCCCAGACGTGGCGCTGCTGGAGGGCCGCCTCAGGGCTGACACTGCCGTCCTCCTGGGCGAACTCGAAGGACATGCCGTCCTCGTCGTCGTCACTCTCGGTCAGCCCCTCCAGCGACAGGTTGGCCCAGCGGCGGCGGCGCAGCTCGCTGGCGGCCAGGTTGATGACCACGCGGTAGGCCCACGTCGTGAAGCGGCTGTCGCCGCGAAAGGTGTCCAGCTTGGCGAGAATGGTGAGCAGGGCCTCCTGCGCCCAATCCTCAGCCAGTTGCTGAATCTCGTCACGGTCGAAGTGCGTCAGGTCGCTGCGGTGGCGCGACAGATAGACGTACACGGCCCGCAGCAGGTAATCCCGCAGCTCCTCTAGAGCCTGGGTCTGCTCGGGGCCGGTCGTCTGCAGCGCAGCCAGCCACTCTTCGTTCGTGCGCGTCGGTACGGTGGTCATGCCTTCCTCGTGACACAGAGCGTCGAGGATTATAGCATATGGGCAGAACAAACCGCAAAAAGCGGTGGGCCTGTCGCCCGCCGCTTGAGAGCCTGGAAACGGGGGCGACTAGGTAGGGCGGATACCGGCTTGTTGCTCAAGCTCGGCGCGCTTGCTGGCCGAGGCGGCTCGCCCCTCTTCCAGGGCGGAGTCGACGTGCTGGCGTAGATCGGCCTGCACCTCGGTCCCGGCGCGGGGGGTCAGAAGGGCGACGATACCGGCGCCAGCGGCGAAGCCGAGGGCGAGACCACCGACGAAGCGAAGAAAGTTACCCATGCGTCGAATCTCCTACGCGGGCGCGGCGCCAGCCGTGGCATCGCTGGGCGTCGGCTCCGACTGACCGCGGTCGGTCAGCAGCTTGAGGGCGGCGAGAGTCTGACTCACGATGATCTCTGCCTGCCGCCGCGCCGTCGGGTCTTTGGGGTTAGGGTTGGCCTGATTGCGGGTCAGGATGAGGGTCACCAGGTCGATGACATCGGTTTCGTGGTTATCGGCGAAGCGGACGATCTGCGACGCGAGGGCCAGCGTCGCCGGACGCATCATCCTAAAGGAAGGCGAGCGGCGCGTGAGCCTGCGAGTATCGACGGTTCCTTTGACCGCGCTCGCCTGGGCCGCCTCGGCATCCCGCGCGGCCTGCTCGGCCAGGGTGGCTTCCCCCGGCTCCGTCAGTTCCGCGACATGCTGAGCGCGACGACGACGCACCACCACGTAGGTTACCGCCCCGCCAGCCGCTACCACGGCGGCAGCGCCCGCCAGCAAGCGATTATTCATCGAAGCCACCTTATTGAGTCTCGTTGTTACCCACTTCAGTCTCTATTCTAGTCGCCAAGCGCGCCGGGGGCAAGGTAGACGACCCACCGAGTCGCCGTCAGCGTAGGAGCGGCCAGGATTACTGGTCGGCGTGTTTCTGCGCCTCGAGCAGGGCCTCAGTTTGGGCAGCGGTGGCTTTCTGCATTGCCTTGATGGCTCGTTCGTTCCGCTTGTCGGCGTAGTGGCCGTGGACGACGAACAGGGCATGGAGCATGCCGGGGATCCAGAGCAGCAGCGTCAGGAAGAGGTTGAACAGGGCTTGCAGCGGCTTACCGCATAGCAGAACAGCCAAAGGCGGTATCAGGATAGCCAACAGGTAAAGCATGGGAACCGGCCTCCTTAAATGAACTGGATACGTTTACTGGTAAAACGGTTCTCAAGGTGTCAGGGTTACGGCACGACGACTGCCTGCCCTCCGCGCTCGGCGCGTAGCCGCGCCCGCAACTCGTCGATGACGCGCAGCGCGCCGGCCTCGTCCTCGTAGAACCAATGCTCCCACCCGTTGCAGGCGGGCAGGCCCCGCAGCGCCGCGCCGAGCTTGTGAATCGAGCCGCGCGCGCCATCCGCCGCCCGCAGCGTGCCATCGGCCAGAACGGCGGCGGCCACGTCGCGGCGGCGGTCCAGGTACAGCGTCTGCCCTGGCACTAGCAGGCCACCCTCCAGCAGCGCGGCGAAGGGCAGGCGCGGGGCATCGCGCTTCGTGGCGACCTTGCCGAGAATCTCGGCGTCCACGGGCGCAGGCTGAATGGCGTCCAGCCGCGCCTGGGCGGCCTCGATGTAGCGCGCCTCGCGCTCGATGCCGATGTAGTGGCGGCCGAGCTTCTTGGCGACCGCGCCGGTCGTGCCCGTGCCGAAGAACGGGTCGAGAATGACATCGCCGGGGTTGCTGCTGGCGAGGATGATGCGGTAGAGGAGGGCTTCCGGCTTCTGCGTCGTGTGCGCCTTCTCGCCGTTGACCCGCAGCCGCTCGGCCCCCGTGCACAGCGGCAACTCCCAGTCGCTGCGCATCTGCTTGTCGTCGTTGAGAGCCTTCATGGCGTGGTAGTTGAAGGTATACTTCTTCTGGTCCTTCGACTTCTTGCACCACAGCAGAGTCTCGTGGGCGTTGGTGAGACGCACGCCACGGAAATTAGGCATGGGATTGGTCTTGACCCACACTACGTCGTTGAGGAACCAGTAGCCCAGGTCTTGCAGGATGCTGCCGACGCGGTAGATGTTGTGGTAGGAGCCGATGACCCACAGCGTGCCTGTGCCCTTGAGGATGCGGCGGCAGGCGGTCAGCCACTCGCGGGTGAACTGGTCGTAGGCGGCGAAGTCGGCGAACTGGTCCCACTCGTCATCGACGGCGTCGACGCGGGTCATGTTGGGCCGCCACAGGTCGCCCTGGAGCTGGAGGTTATAGGGCGGGTCAGCGAAGACCAGGTCGACGCTCTTCTCCGGCAGCGCCGCCAACACCTCGCGACAATCGCCGTGGTGAATGGTGTCTAGCTTCATACAGGCAGGTCTTTCGCTGGCCGACGAAGGACGAAGGCCGAAGGACCAATAGGCTAATCCCGTTGGTCCTCGGTCCTTCGTCCCTGGTCACTCATGCAGCAACGCCCCGTGGCCCAGGGCGGCCAGGTCGCGGCGGGTGAGGCGCTCGCCCGCCAGCAGGCGCGGCAGGACGAGGTCGACGACGTTGGTGTGGCGCGAGCGCACGCAGCCCGGCGCGCCCAGGATGGGCCGCTCGCCGACGTAGGCCAGCAGCAGCAGGTTGCCCGGCTCGGCGGGCGCGCCGTAGCCCTCGACCACGCCCCCCGCGCGGCGCACGCCCTGGGGCGTGATGTCGTGGGCGTCCATGATGGACGTCTCGCCACCGATGATGACGGCGTCCGCGCCCTGGTCGAGGAACGCGGCCAGCGCCTCGGCCACCGCCGCCTCGCTGTGGGCGACGGGCCGCACGGCAATGACCTCGCTGCCCAGGTCTTCGACGCGGCCGCGAATGGGCGGTTCCAGGGTGGCCACGGTCTTGGCGCGGCCGGCGTCGCTGCTGGTCAGGATGACGCCGACGCGCCGCACGGGCAGCGGGCGCACAGCCACGACGCCGGGGCCGACGGTCTCGGCCTGGCGCAGGCGTTCGTCGGGCACGGCATAGGGGATGACCTTGACCGTGGCGACGATGGTCTTGGGCTGGACGACGCTGTGCTGGCGCAGGGTGGCGATGGTCAGGCCGTCCAGCGCGTTCACCGCGTCGAGGCGTTCCAGGTCCAGGGCGAGGACGCCGCGCTCGACGGCCAGCATATTGACGCGCCCGCCGGCGGCCGGCCCCAGGGTCACGCCCTCGCCCACCACGGCGCGGGCCAGGCGACGGCCCGCCTCGTCCTCGTGGACGTCGCCCGGCTCCAGAGTGGCGACGTAGACGGTATCGCCCGCCACGTCGCGCAGGGCGGCCACATCCTCGGCGCGGACGGTGTGGCCCTTGCGAAAGGCGCGGCGGCCGTCGGTGGAGGTGAGGTTGTGGGCCAGGATGCGGCCGACACTGGCTTCAACAGGCACGGGACCAAATTGCATAGTTACCCCGTGATATTCGGGTCGTCCTGGACCTGGACGCGGGAGTCCCACGTCTCAGGGCCGGGTCGCCACGTCGTGCCGTACTTGACGGCGACCATCTCGGCGATGATGCTGGTGGCGATCTCCTCCGGCGCCCGCGCCCCCAGGTCCAGCCCGATAGGTGAGTGGATGCGGGCCAGAGCGTCGTCGCTTAGCCCGGCGTCGCGCAGGCGGACGAGCCGCCGGGCGTGGGTCTTGGGGCTGCCAATCGCCCCCACGTAGCGGGCGGGGCTGGCGAGGGCGGCGATGAGGGCGGGGTCGTCGAGCTTCGGGTCGTGGGTCAGGATCGCCACGTAGGTCGAGCTGTCCAGGCCCAGCTCGGTCAGCGCCGCGTCGGGCCAGCCGATGACGATGCGGTCGGCGTGGGGGAAGCGGGCCTCACTGGCGAAGGCGGTACGGGCATCGACGAGGATGACGCGGTAGCCGAGGATGCGCGCATACTGGGCCAGGGGGATGGCGATGTGGACGCCGCCGACAATGACCAGCTTGGGCGCGGCCGGATAGACCTCGACGAAGATCTCCGCCTCGCCGTCGGGCGTGGCGTACACCCGCGCGCCGGGCGTCTCGGCGCGCAGCAGGGCGCGGGCGTCGGCATCCACCGAGGCGGCCAGGTCGTAGGGCAGGTCGCCGTCGGCGGTCGTGTCGAAGATGAGGCGCTTGGCGCCCAGGCCGGGGCCACGGATGATGGTCGCCAGGGCGGCGGGGCGGTCGTGGGCGAGGGCGTCAGTCAGCTGGTCGTAGAGACGGGGCACGAACGCCTCCATGAGGTCACTGGGCGCGGCGCCAGTGCTGGATGAGGAAGTCGGCCGCGGGGTGGTGGACGGCGCGGATGGCGGCGACAACCGCCTGCCAATCATACTCGACGCGGCGG
>JAHCIE010000112.1 GCA_026129385.1 Anaerolineae bacterium | reverse complement strand
GTGATGCCAAAGACCTTATTCTCGTCGTCGTTGATCAGGGATAGCAGTTGCGCGCCCGTCTTGACGTGGCGGTACAGCCGCGCCGTGGTGTGTAATTCGGCAATCGCCGTCTCGCGCATCAGCTCAAAACCGTGGGTCGTCGCCATGGGGTAACCTCGCTGAGAATGTGCTGCTACGATTATAAGCGGTTGGGGAGGGAATCCAAGCCGCCTCGTGCGTTGACGATGGCACGTTCTTTGACGTAACTTGCTACGACGGATACACTTGGCGGAATCTTGCAGCGGCCCCCTGCCGAGGATGGAGAGGCATGACGAATGTTGATTTCCTGGTAGCCAACGCCACAGTCATCACCATGAACGAGGCGTTCGACGTGTTCACGCCCGGCGCGGTCGCCATCGATGGCGGGCGTATCGTCGCCGTTGGCGCGGCCCACGATGTAGCGCGCGTCTATCACGGTCGGCAGACCGTGGATGTGGGCGGCAAGGCCGTCATCCCTGGCCTGGTCAACGCCCACACCCACGTCCCCATGTCACTGCTGCGGGGGCTGGCCGACGACCTGCGCCTGGACGTGTGGCTCATGGGCTACATGATGCCCGTCGAGCGCGAGTTCGTCTCCCCCGACTTCGTCCGCCTGGGAACGCTGCTGGCGTGCGCCGAGATGATTCGCTCGGGCGTGACGACCTTCGCCGATATGTATTACTTCGAGGAGCACGTCGCTCAGGCCACCGCCGAGGCGGGCATGCGCGCCCTGTGCTCGCAAAGTGTCCTCAAGTTCCCCTCGCCCGACGCGGGCACGTATGAGGACAGCCTGGCGATGGCGCGGGACTACATCTTGCGCTGGAAAGGCCACCCCCTCGTCGTGCCGTCCGTCGCGCCCCACGCCCCCTATACCGCCACACCCGAATTACTGCGAGCGGCGGCGGAACTGGCCGCCGAGACCGATACGCCCTTGCAGATCCACCTGTCCGAGACGGCGCTGGAGGTAGAGACCAGTCGCGAGGAGCACGGCATGCCCGTCATCCCGTGGGTGGAGAAGAACGGCCTGTTCCAGGCCAAAGTCCTGGCCGCCCACTGCGTCCACATCGACAGCTCTGAGATGCGCACCCTGCGCCGCGCCCACGCGGGGGTTGCCCACAACCCCACCAGCAACCTCAAGCTGGGAAGCGGCATCGCGCCCGTCAAGCAGATGTTGGCGACGGGGCTGAACGTCGGCATCGGGACCGACGGCCCGGCCTCCAACAACGACCTGGACATGTTCGAGGAGATGCGTCTGGCCGCTCTCATCGCCAAAGGCACAACGGGCGACCCGACGACGCTGCCTGCGCGCCAGGCCTTCGCCATGGCGACCATCCAGGGCGCGAAGGCCATGCACCTGGGCCACCTGACCGGCAGCCTCGAAGTTGGCAAGCGCGCCGACCTGGCCGTGGTGAACCTGAACGACCTGCACCACACCCCCCACTTCGATCGCGACCCTGACGCCATCTACTCGCGCCTGGTGTACGGCTCCAAGGCCACCGACGTCACCGACGTCATGGTCGAGGGACGCTGGCTGATGCGCCACCGCGTGCTGCTGACGCTGCGTGAGGATGACTTGCACCGCGCGGCCCAGGACTACGCCCACCGCATCGACACCTTCCTGATCCAGCGGGAGCAGAGCGTCCTCAGCAAGCTGGCCGCCATCGGCGGCATGGAGCAGGAGGAGTCCTTCGAGGTGCAGGTCAAGGCCCACGTTGCCGACCCGGCCCAGGTTATCGACGCCATCGAGCGCGGCCCGCTGGCGGTGCAGCGCCGCAGCCATTACCGCCAGTTCGACACCTACTTCTTCTTCGACGACCCCGACCAGGGCCGCCTGCGCTACCGCGAGGACGCCTTCATCAATGCGCGCGGCGAAACCTACCGCACCCGCTACCGCCTGACGCTAACGCTACCGGCTAAGGAACGCGAGTTCGAGCGGTCCATCCTGCTATCGCGGTCCCGCTTCATCGCGCCGGCCGGCCACAGCCGCCGCTTCTACCGCGAGTATTTTCACCCGACGGGCGAGCGCGAGATCGAGAAGGATCGACTACGCTGGCTGGTCACGTACCGCGACACCGACTTCTTCATTAACCTGGACCGGGTGGTGCGACCCACCCAGCCGGGCTACTTCCTGGAACTCAAGGCGCGCACCTGGTCGAAGCGCGACGCCGAGGACAAGGCGCGGCTCCTGGGCGAATTGCTCGACTTGTTTGGCATATCCACCGAGGACACCATTAAGGAAGAATACCTGGACATGCTGGCGACGGCAACGCTTTGACACACTGCGGCATAGGGGTTATAATTGCGCTGCCTGCGGCTGTGTCCAGTATGCGGCGCAGGGCGTAACCAAAGGGGCGCCGTCCCCGTTGTATGACTGTCCAGGAGGATACGCGCATGTCTGTCATGTTCCCATCGTCAGAGTGGACTGTGGAATTCCAGAAGGCGTTGAACACCAACCCCGTCTATGCCGAGGCGGCGCGTAACTGGGAGGGCGATTTCTACTTCATCGTCACCAACATCCCCGGCCAGCCCGACCCGACGACCATGTACGCCGACCTCTACCACGGCAAGTGCCGCGCCGCCGAGCTGGTCGACGACGACAGCGTCTACAACCCGGCCTTTCGCATGACGGCCCCCATCGGCGTGTGGCGGAAGGTCATCGAGAAGAAAATGGACCCCATCCAGGGCCTGCTCACCCGCCAGCTCAAGCTCCACGGCGACATGGTCACCATCATGAAGAATGTCAAGGCGGCCAAGGAGCTAGTCAACAGCCTGTCCACCATCGACACTCAGTTCCCGTCCTAGGGGCGAAGGGAGGCTCATATGTGGTACTTCCAGGCGCCTACTGTCGTCTATGGCGAGGATGCCCTCAGTCATTTGTCCACGCTGGAGGGAACCCGCGCCCTGATCGTGACCGACGCCAACATGGCGAAGCTCGGCGTCGTCGATCGCATTCGTCAGCCGCTAGAAGACGGCGGCTTCGCCGTCGAGGTGTTCGCCGAGGTCGAGCCGGACCCCGACACGGAGACGGTCAGCCGCGCCGCCGAGAAGGCTCGCGATTTTGGCGCCGACTGGATCATCGGGCTGGGCGGCGGGTCGCCCCTGGATGCGGCCAAAATGGTGCGCGTCCTGGCCGAGCGCCCCGATCTCACGCCGCAGGACGTCAACCCCATCGTGCCCATGGGCCTGACCAACGCCGTCCGCCTGTGCACCATTCCCACGACCAGCGGCACAGGCGCGGAGGCGGGCTGGGCGTGCATCATCACCGACCGTGCTGAGAAGCGCAAGCTTGTCCTGGGCAGCCGCGACGCTTTCCCCGATGTCGCCATCGTCGACCCCGCCCTGGCTGCTGGTATGCCGCCGTGGTTGACGGCCGACACCGGAATGGACGCCCTGGTCCACGCCATTGAAATCTATACGGGCAGCTGGCATAATGATTACGTCGACGGGCCGGCCCTGATGTCGATTCGCCTGGTGTTCGACTACCTGCCTCGCGCCTATCGCGATGGAAGCGACATGGAAGCGCGGGAGAAGATGGCAAACGCGGCGACCCTGGCGGGCTTCGGACTCGCCAACGCCAATATCGGCCTGGCTCACGCCCTGGCCCACTCGCTGGGCGGCGTCTTCCACCCGCCCCACGGCCGTACCACCTGCGTCTTCCTGCCCTATACGATGCAGTTCTGCATCAAGGACGCGCCTGAACGCTACGCCGATATCGCCCGCTTCCTGGGTTTGCCCGGCGAGACCGACGCCGAGCGCGCCCAGGCGTTGATCGAGGCCGTGCAGCAGCTCCAAGTCGAGGTCGGCCAGCCGCAGGACGTGCGCAGCCTCAAGATACCTGAGGACCAGTTCCACGCCGAGATGGATCACCTTGTCGCCTCCGCCGAGGCCGACGCCACCATGTTCACCTCACCGCGTGTGCCAGACAGCGCCGAGGTGGCCCGCCTGTTCGAGTACGCCTACCAGGGTCGCGCCATCGACTTCTAGCCCGCCTGGCCGTGGTAGCCTGCGCGTCGCGCGACCTCTGAGCCGTGGCGGCGCGCGGCTTTTTGGGGCAGACTGGCGCAGCCGCTCAGCAACAGAGAAGGATTTGACCCGGATGAAACAGCTTATTCCGCTCCTTGTTGTGATCGTTATGCTGCTCGCCCTCGCCGGCTGCCAGTCGGGCGGTGATAGCCTGCGGCTGCCGTCCACCACCTCGCCCGCTGCCGCCCAAGCGCCGGCGCCACCGGCGGCCCCTGTCCTGGCGGCCACCCCCAAGAATGCCGGCCCGGCGCCGGTGGGCGAGATGGTCACACCCTCGTTCAAGGCCCCCACGGTACCGGTTATCCCCACGCGGTCGGCCCAGGACCTGACGCCCTCGGTGCCCCTGCCGACACCCCTGCCTAGCCTGGGCGTCATCGGCGGCCCCGACGACGCCATGCCCCTGAAACGCCCCATCGGCCTGGCTCTGGCAACGGGTGGGCGGCTCTATGTCACCGACCAGTCGGGCGTCCACGAGTTTGACGCCGACGGGAAATTCGTGAAGACTCTAGTCAAGGTCGGAAGCGAGACGGGCCTACGCCTGCCCAGTTCCGTGGCCGTCGCGCCAGGCGGTGACGTCTACATTGCCGATACCGCCACCAATACCGTCCTGCGGGTGAAGCCCGACGGTCAGATAGCTGCCAAGATTGGCGCGGACGGCGCGGTCCAGCTCAACCAGCCGGTGGCCGTCGAGACCGACGCGCAGGGCAACCTGTTCGTCGTGAATCAGGCGACGGCGGAGGTCCTCAAGCTCGACCCGAATGGCAAACTACTGCTGAAGTTCGGCGGCCAGGGGGACGAGAACGGCAAGTTCATCCGACCCCGCGCGCTGGCCCTCGACAAGGACGGCAACATTTACGTGACGGACCTGTCCACGTTCCTCATCCAAAAGTTCAGCCCCCAGGGCCAGTATCTCAAGACCTTCGGCAATCAACAGATGCGCGAAACCCTGTGGCTGCTACGCGGGATGGATATCGGACCCGACAACCGACTCTACGTCGCCGACAGCGCCAACAATCGCATCCAAGTGTTCAATCTGGCGGATCTGTCCCTCGTCAAGGAGTTCCAGAACCCGGGCCGCGAGCCGGGTCAGTTCTTCGAGTCCGAGGCTCTGCGCGTCGACGACCAGGGGACTGTTTATCTGGTAGACAAAGGCAACAATCGCGTCCAAAAGTTGAAGCTGCCTTTCTAGGCGACACAACCAACCACCCCACAAGGAGAGCCGCCATGCCCCAGGTCACTGTTGTCCATCTCGGCTCCGAGCCTGATGCAACGTTTACGGCCCGACTACTCAACCGGGAGGTGACGGTCACGCGACGTGGCGCTGGCGGCGATCCGCAGCGAGCGGTGGCCTGGTGCGGGAAGCCGCTGCGTCAGGCGTCAGGCACCATCGCCCTCGACGGCCTCCCCCTCAAGCTACGCCTGGAGGCTGCCACCATCGACTTTCATCGCTGGCATCCGGTTCCGCCGCCGCGGTTCGACGCCCCTCGTCGATAACGGCGGCGTGCCGTTCCCCTTGAGCGTTGAGCGGTCAAGCTCGCAATAACCGCGACCCGATTATCTTCGGCTACAAGCACGTCCTCATGGCGCCGGGCCTCAATCACACTGGATTGTCGGGCGCACTGGCCGAGCAGACACCGTCCATGCGCTACGCCGACTCGGCCATCCTCTTCGACCTGCCCCTCGCCATCCCCGGCCAGCGCGTCTTGAAGCAGGCGGTGCGCATCGGTAAGGATCGGCTGGCAAGCCTCAGCTACACGCAACTCTCGCCCGCGCCCGGTGAATCGACGCCTCGCGGCGACCGCGACTTCCAGTGGGCGGACGTGATCGCCGGCGACATGGCCCTCATTGGCCGCTATGCCCCCTATAAGCTGCGCGGCAAGTCGATCGTGGTCGAAGCGCTAACCGACGACGACATCGCTGAACTGCGGGCACGGGACGCCGAGAGGATCATCGTGACCATGCCCAGCCTGGGGGCCGAGGCCCCCCGATCTTCAGCGGCCGTGGTCGAGGGTGTCCTGGCCGCCCTCAGCCCGGCGGGTGTAAAACCATCCGCCGAGACCTATCTCAACCTCCTCGCCGACCTGGAATGGCAGCCAGAGATCATCGAACTCCAGCACGCCGACGAGCAGGTGAACCGCTTTGCCTTCGTCATCCACCCGCTGAGCGTCAAGTACATCTACAAGCACCCCATCCTCAAGTACTTCAAGTGGATGCCCGACCGGGCCATGGAGCAGATGGTGGCGCAAGTGCCGCCGATGTACGTGTCGCGCATCATTGGCGGGCAGTCGCCCACCACCGGCCAGAAAATCGAGGGCATCCTCATCACCCTCGGTTCGACACCGCGCATG
This sequence comes from Anaerolineae bacterium, assembly GCA_026129385.1. Classification (GTDB taxonomy): domain Bacteria; phylum Chloroflexota; class Anaerolineae; order Epilineales; family JAHCIE01; genus JAHCIE01. The sequence continues at coordinate 2,474 of JAHCIE010000112.1, read as the reverse complement.
ATGATGACCCGCCCGGCCGGCTGGACATACCGCAAGCTCATCCACGCGGCGCGCCTCAGCGAGCGCATGGGCGCACGCATCATGGGCCTCGGCGCGTTCACCAGTGTCGTCGGCGACGCGGGCGTGACCGTGGCGCAAAAGTCGGACATCGGCATCACGTCGGGCAACTCTCTGACCGTCGCCGCCACCCTGGAGGCCGCCAAGCAGGCCGTGGCCAAGATGGGCGGCCGCATCGACGAGGGCCGCGTGGTGGTCATCGGCGCCACCGGCTCCATCGGCTCGGTGTGCGCTCGCCTGCTAGCCGAGTGGCTCGGCGACCGGGGCGAGGTCGTGCTGATCGCGCCGCGTCCGGAGCGCCTCATCGAACTCAAGCGGCGCATCGAGGAAGAGACGCCGGGGGCGCGGGTGAGTATCGGCACGTCGCCGGATGCCTTCGTGGGCGACGCCGACCTCATCGTGACCACCACGTCGGCCATGAACAAGAAGGTGGTCAACATCGACAAAGTCAAACCCGGCTGTGTCATCTGCGACGTGGCGCGACCACCTGACGTGAAGGAGGAAGACGCCGCCCGCCGCCCCGACGTGCTGGTCATCGAGTCGGGTGAGATCAACATCCCCGGCGACATCGACTTTGGCTTCGACATCGGCCTGCCGCCCAAGACGGCCTACGCCTGCCTGGCCGAGACCGCCTTGCTGGCGATGGAGGGCAAGTTCGACGACTACACCATCGGCCGCGACATCGACACCGAGCGGGTGAAGGAGATCTATCGCCTGTTCAAGAAGCACGAGTTCCAGCTGGCGGGCCTGCGCTCCTTCGATCGCTACCTGTCCGACGAGGATATCGCCCGCAAGCGCGCCCTGGCCGACGAGATGCGCATCAAACAGGCTATCTCGTCCTAGAAGCCGGTCCCCGTCGGCCCTCGAGGTTCCGGCATCCTCCGACCGGGCGACAGATAATCGTCCGGTCGGACCTTTTATGCCTGGGCCGGGGCGTGTATACTGTAGGTCGGACCTATGCTGGACGGCCGCCAACCGACTCGTCCCCTACGCCCCCACTCATCCCTCGGCCACCTTTAGGAGTGGCCCTTCTAATGCTGGCATTCGCTTCCCCCAATCCGGTGATTCACGTCCGCGACCTGCGCAAGACGTACAACGTCCACGAGCGCGGGGCGGGCGTAATGGCCTCCGTGAAGAGTCTCGTTAAGCGCAAGACGAAGGACGTCCACGCCGTAGACGGCATCAGCTTCGATGTCGACGCAGGGCAGATCGTGGGCTTCCTCGGCCCCAACGGCGCGGGCAAGACGACGACCCTCAAGATGCTGTCGGGGCTGCTGCACCCCAGCGGGGGCGAGGTCGGCGTCCTGGGCTTCACTCCCTACCAGCGCGAGAAAGCGTATCTGCGCCAGATGACCCTGGTCATGGGCAACCGCCAGCAACTCGCCTGGGACATCCCCGCCATCGACTCGTTCCAGCTCAACCAGGCTGTCTATCGCATCCCGGTCGAGCAGTACCATGAGACGCTGGACGAACTTGTGGACCTGCTCGACCTGGGCGAGCTTATCTTCAAGCCGGTGCGCAACCTGTCCCTCGGCGAGCGCATGAAGTGCGAGGTGGCCGCCGCCCTGCTCCACCGCCCCAAAGTCGTCTTCCTCGACGAGCCGACCATCGGTCTCGACGTGACAATGCAGCGCCGCCTGCGCGCCTTCGTCGCCGAGTACAACCGCCGCCACGAGGCCACGGTCCTGCTCACCAGCCACTACATGGCCGACGTCGAAGCCCTGTGCAAGCGCGTCATCGTCATCCACCACGGGCGGCTGCTGTTCGACGGGGACCTGGCGAGCCTGGTGGCGCGCTTCTCGCCGCACAAGACCATCATTGTCGAGCTAGACAACGAGAGCGCGGACGTCAGCGGCTATGGCGAGATACTGGCGCGCGAGGGCGGGCGCGTCAGCTTCCGCGTCGCCAAGGCTGACACGGCGGCGGTGACGGCGCGGCTGCTGGCGGACCATGCCGTCATCGACCTGACGATTGAGGACCCGCCCATTGAGGACGTCATCGAGCAGGTGTTCGCCCAGGAGGCGGTGTGAGAGGGTTTCTCGACATCTACCGCGCCCTGTTCCGTACCCAACTGGCCGTCGAGATGCAGTACCGCGCCTCGCTGGTCATCTGGCTCATCGGCGCGTTCCTGGAGCCGGTGATCTACCTGACGGTGTGGGGCGTGGTCGCCCAGTCCAGCGGCGGCGAGGTCGACGGCTTCACCCGCGCTGACTTCGCCGCCTACTTCATTGTCGTCATGCTCGTCAACCACTTCACCTTTAGCTGGATCATGTGGGAGTACGAGTACTACATCCGCCAGGGCTTGCTGTCGCCGCTGCTGTTGCGCCCGCTGCATCCCATCCACCGCGACCTGGCCGACAACCTGGCCTACAAGCTGCTGACGATGGTCATCGTCACGCCCGTGACGGTCATCCTGT
>JAHCIE010000111.1 GCA_026129385.1 Anaerolineae bacterium | reverse complement strand
GGCAGTTGACGCCGTAGTCCTGGAACACACGCGCGCCGCGCGCCGCGGTGGCCGGGGCGGGTGGGAAGCTCTCGGCGGGCCGCGCCGCGCCTGGCGTGAGGGTTGCCAGCGGGCGGGGGCGGGTGGGGACGGGGGTGGGGCCGGCGGCGGTGTCGCCGACGCCCATGCAGCCGGCGATGGTGAAGACGAGGGCCAAGGACAATAGACCAAGGACTAAGGGGTAGGCGTTCGACAGGCTAATACTCTTGGTCCTTGGTCCTTCGTCTTTGGTCGTCCGTCGGACCCTCACCCCAACCCTCTCGCAGGGAGAGAGGGGGTTACCGCGAGGGCGAGGCATCGTCGTCAATGACGGCGGTGACGGCGACCTCGACCAGGTGGTCGGGGTCGACGAGGCGGGCGACTTCGACCATGAAGTTGACAGGGCGAATCGCGCCGAAGATCTCGGCGTGGGCGCGGCCAATCTCTTGCCAGCGGCTGATGTCGGTGACGAAGATCTCGACCCGCACGACATCGGCCATCGTCGCGCCTGCCTGGGCCAGCGCGCCTTGAATCTTGTCCAGGATGTAGCGCATCTGGGCGTAGGCGTCGCCCTTGCCCACGACCTGCCCACTGGCGTCGCTGGCGGTCGTGCCCGCCGTCCAGACGGTGTTACCGACGCGGATGGCGCGCGAGTAGCCCACTTTCGCTTCCCAGGGCGTCCCGGATGAGACGCGCAGACGGTCGGGCATGGCTTTCTCCGGGGTGACAAGAAGGGGCTGCCGTGAGCCGTGGCTCTGGGCAACCCCCATGCTGCTTGCGGTACGGTCAGGCGAAATCGAACCGCAAAGGCCTGTCGGTAGACCTGACAGACCTTCGGAAACCCGTCAGGTCTGGGCGATACCGAGTAACCGATGTGGTTCGAGCTAGGGCCACAGGATGGTGACCAGCGTACTCGGCAGGCCCCACAGCAGCACGTGGTCGAGGACCATGGCGGCGAAGATGAGCGCCAGATAGAGCAGCGAGTACTTGTAGAGCTTCCAGGCCGCCGCGTGCCCGCCCTCACGCATCAGCTTATAGGCGTACCAGAGAAAGATGCCGCCCAGGCCCAACGCCAGGCCGAGGTAGATGTAGCCCATCGCGCGCAGCGGGACGAGCATGACACTGATGGCGACCAGCAGGATCGAGTATAGGAAGATCTGGCGGTAGGTCTCTGGCTCGCCCTTGACGACGGGCAACATCGGCACGCCCGCGCGGGCGTAGTCGGCCTGGCGGACCAGGGCCAGCGCCCAGAAATGGGGTGGTGTCCAGTAGAAGATGATGGCGAACAGCCACACAGCCGCCAGGGACAGGCTGCCCGTGGCGGCGGCCCAGCCGACTAGCGGCGGAATGGCTCCGGCCGCACCGCCGATGACGATGTTCTGGGTGGTGGTGCGCTTGAGCCAGCCGGTGTAGACGAAGACGTAGAACAGCAGGCCGATGATGGACAGGACCGCGCTGAGCAGGTTGACAAAGACGGCCATGACCACGAAGGATAGCACGCCGAGGGTCACGCCGAAGGCGAGCGCCTTATTCGGCTCCAGCTGCTGGCTCGGCAGCGGGCGGCGCGCGGTGCGCCCCATCAGGCGGTCGATGTCGCGGTCCATGTACATGTTGATGGCGTTGGCCCCGCCCGCCGCCAGGTAGCCGCCGATCATCGTCCATAGCACGAGCCACGCCGAGGGCGGCGTGGGCGAGGCGATCCACATGGCCGCCCAGGTAGTAATGAGCAACAGAACGATGATGCGCGGCTTGGTCAGGGTGACATACGCGCCGATAGTGGAGCGTAGGCTGCGCGCTGTCGCATCGGGCTGGGGCATGATCAGGGTCGCGGCCGGGATGCCCGATGGCGATAGGGGCGTGAAAGGCGCGGGAGCCGTGGAAACGTTGACAGCCAGCGTGGCCGGGACGGCGTCCCCGGCGGGGCGATACGCAGAAACGCCAGGGCGCGGGGCAGGGGTACGGTAGGCGTCTACCGTCAGCATCGCACTGGCCCCGTAGAGCAGGATGCCGAAGGCGGCGTGCAACCAGGGCAGGGGGGCCGCCGAGGCTGGCGCCAGGCCCAGCACGGCGAAGCCCGCAAACAGGACGACAACGGCCCACGCCAGTGGGATGAGGCCCGTGCCGGGGCGCTTCTGGTAGGTCTCGTATAGGACGAGGGCGGCGAAGATGCCGACGATGGTGATGAGCGCCCAGTCCAGGCCCTGCAGGATGCTGGGGCTTTCCCCGGCCGTCGCGGCAAGGAAGGGTGTCACCAGGGCCAGGAAGAACGCGCCAATCGTGGTGAGCAGGGCCAGGCGGGGGTAGGTATCGCGCCCGGCCGCATTCCGCGCCGTGGTGGTTCCCAGGCTGGCGGCGCGCGCTTCAGTAGCTGCGTAGAGGAACAGGGCGGTCGCCAGGAGAGCGGCGGCGAGTTGGGCGGCGGCCAGCTCCATCGATGCCTGGGCATCCGGCGACGCGAGGGCGCGCAGGCCCGCCACCACCATCAAGACCGCGCCGGCCGTTGCTGCTGGCCCGATCCAGCCGCGCCGACCGAAGACCCACCACGCGCTGGCCGCCGCGCCGACGGCGAGAGCCACGGCGATGAAAGCGGCGACGTGAAAGGCGGGGCCGCTGGTAGCGACGAGGCCGCCCATCAGTGCGATGAGCAGACCGACGATCAGGGCGGACAGAGCCGCAAGGGTGGCGAGCGTGGGATATCGGGACATGAACGCCTTTCCAACCTTAGCCCAGCGCGGTGTAGGTAGCAACGAGCAGAAGGAGCAAGCCAATGGCAGGGACGACCGTCCACAGCACTTCAGCGCGGACGGGGTTTGGTCCCACCGCGCCCTGGCGGTCCCAGCGCTGCCGCTGCCGAACGATGCTGGCAATCACGAGAATCTGGGCGATGACAGCGGCGGCGGCCGCCGTCCAGAAGAAGAGCGTGTTCAAGGGAGAGTGAACCCCCGGCTGGGCTAGGGCAAACCGGTAGCGACGCAAGAGGTTGTGTATGACAACCCGCGTCAACTATAGTCTAGCCCTGGGGGAGTGTCAAGGCCCGCCAGTCCAAAACGGGTCCAGAATTGGGCCGTAACTTTCGCGGTTGCGGCGCGTTGGTATACACAGCGGGCTGCGCGGCAATTGACAGCCGTCGCCGAGTGTGGTAAGCTACGTCGTAGGAGATTAGCAGCGTGCAACAGTCCTGGCGGGGCGCGTACTACGTCTACTTTAGCGGCTTCTTTTTGAAGCCGCTGATAGGCTGCCCCGCGCCAGGTAGACTGCCACCTGAGCGACTGACGACACAAGACCGGCGTGGGGCCACCAGCCCCACGCCGTTTTGCGTACCTACCCCTGACGGCGTGGAGGGTGCATGGATACCGGTGAGCGGAATGGCGAGGCGCAGGCCGAGTTGGATGCGGCGACGAGCGCGCCGGGGCCGAGCCTCAAGGTGTGCCGAGGTGTGCGCGGGGCGACGACGGTCGGGGCCAACACGCGCGAGGCCATCGTGGAAGCGACGGCCGACCTGGTGCGGCGGGTGCTGGACGCCAATGGCATCCAGACCGACGACATCGCCAGTGTCATCTTCTCCACTACGCCCGACCTGGATGCCGAGTTCCCGGCTGTGGTTCGGACCCAGTTCGGCTGGCAGGATGTGGCCTTGATGTGTACCCATGAGATGGGAGTGCCGGGGGCGTTACCGAGGTGCATCCGCGTCCTGATTCATTGGAACACGACGCGGTCGCTGCGCGAGATCGTCCATGTGTACATTCGCGGCGCGGAGATGCTACGGCCCGACCGGGCGACACCGCCGAAAGGCGGCGCTCACTAGGCGCAACATCTCCGCGTTCGCGTTGTGGGTCAGGGTGTCTTGAAAGGAGACGGCATTATGGTCATCGTCATGCGTCCGTTTGCGACGAAGAAGGAAGTGGGCGCGGTGCTCGCCCGCATCGAGGAACTCGGCTACCGCGCCCACCTGTCCCAGGGCGTGGAGCGTACGATCATCGGGGTCATCGGCGACGAGCGCCCGCTGGACCCTGCGGCGTGGGAGATGCTGGAGGGCGTGGAGAACGTCGTCCGCATCCTCAAACCCTACAAGTTGACGAGCCGCGAGTTCCACCCGGAGAACACCGTCATCACGCTCAACGGGGTCGCCATCGGCGGCGACAGTATCGTTGTCATGGCGGGGCCGTGCTCGGTGGAGAGCCGCGCGCAGATTCACGAGATCGCGCATATGGTCAAGGCGGCCGGTGCGACCATCCTGCGCGGCGGGGCATTCAAGCCGCGCACCTCACCCTACTCCTTCCAGGGCATGGGGGAGCCGGGCCTGCAACTGCTGCGCGAGGCGGCCGACGCGACCGGCTTGCTCATGGTGACCGAGGTCGTATCGCCGATGGAAGTCCCGTTGGTGGCGCAGTACGCTGACATCCTGCAGCTCGGCACGCGCAACATGCAGAACTACTCCCTGCTGCACGCTGTTGGCGAGGCCCACAAGCCGGTGCTGCTCAAGCGCGGCATGTCCTCGACGATCGAGGAACTGCTCATGGCCGCCGAGTACATCCTGTCCCACGGCAACTACCGGGTCATGGTGTGCGAGCGCGGCATCCGCACCTTCGAGACCTATACCCGCAATACCCTGGATATCAACGCCGTCCCGGCCCTCAAGCAGTTGACGCATCTGCCGGTCATCGTTGATCCCAGCCATGCCACGGGCAAGCGGGAACTGGTGGATGCCGCATCGCGGGCGGCCATCGCGGCGGGGGCCGACGGCCTCATTATCGAGGTCCACAATCACCCGGAGCGCGCCCTGTCCGACGGCGCGCAGTCGCTGACCGGCGAGCAGTTCGCGGCGATGGTCAAGCGGCTGGCGCGCGTCGCCGAGGCGGTGGACCGTCGGCTAGCCGTGGGCGAGCCAGTCGTCGCTTAGCTATAGAGAGGCCATCATGATTATCATCATGCGCATGGGCGCGGCGAAGGAAGACATCGCCAACGTCCTCAACAAGATTGAGACCGACGGGTTCAAGGCCCACCCTATCTACGGCGTCGAGCGCACCGTGATCGGTGTCATCGGCGACGACCGCGAAAAGCGCCCCGAACCCTTCGAGCGCATGCCCGGCGTGGAGCGGGTCGAGCGGGTGCTGCGTCCCTGGAAGCTGGCGGGGCGCGAGTTTCACCCCGACGACACGGTGATTCGGCTGAATGGCGTCAGTGTCGGCGGCGAGAGTGTGGTGGTCATGGCGGGGCCGTGCTCGGTCGAGAGTCGCGACCAGATCATGGACATCGCGCACGCCGTCAAGGAGGCGGGGGCGACGGTCCTGCGCGGTGGGGCATTCAAGCCGCGCACCTCGCCTTACTCCTTTCAGGGCCTGGGCGAGTATGGCCTGAAGCTGTTGCGCGAGGCCAGTGAGGCGACCCATATGCCCGTCGTGACCGAGGTGGTCTCGACGCGGGATATGCCCCTGGTGCGGGAGTATGCTGATGTCCTGCAAATCGGGACGCGCAACATGCAGAACTTCGCCTTGCTGACGGCGGCGGGTGAAGCGCACAAGCCAGTACTGCTGAAGCGTGGCATGAGCAACACCATCGAGGAGATGCTCATGGCCGCCGAGTACATTCTGGCGGCGGGCAACCCGCGGGTCATGCTGTGCGAACGCGGCATTCGCACCTTTGAGACGGCGACGCGCTTCACTCTGGACATCAACGCCGTGCCGCTGCTGAAGCAGTTGACGCATTTGCCCGTCATCGTCGATCCGAGCCAGGCGACGGGTAAGTGGGACCTGGTCGCGCCGGTCAGCAAGGCGGCCCTGGCGGCCGGGGCGGACGGCCTCATCATCGAGGTGCATAACAACCCTAGCGAGGCGCTATCGGACGCGGCGCAGCAACTCAAGCCGGAGAGCTTCGGCGCGCTGATGGACGACCTGCGCCTGCTGGCGCCCGCCGTGCATCGGACATTGTAGGCGATGGGCGACGCAGACAGGACGGCCACCGGCGGCGAGGCCGACAGCGGCGAGGTTCCGTTTAGGCGCGTTGCCATTGTCGGCATGGGGCTGATGGGCGGCTCGCTGGGCCTGGCGCTGCGTGAGCGGCGGCCGGGTATCCACGTCACGGGCATCGTGCGCCGCGCCGAGCAGGCGGAGGATTGCGTCGCTCTGGGGGCGAGCCACGCGGCGACGCTAGACATGGCGGCCGGCGTGGCCGACGCGGACCTGGTGGTGCTGTCGACGCCGGTGCGAACCCTCATCGCCCAGATACCGGAGGTGGCGCGGCACATGCGGCCGGGTGCGGTACTGACCGACATGGGCAGCACCAAGGCCGCCATCATGCGGGCCATGGCACAGGTTCCCTGGCCGATCCAGCCGGTCGGCGGCCACCCCATGTGCGGCAAGGAGGTGGCCGGATTGGAGGCCGCCGACGCGACTCTGTACGAGGGGGCACCGTGGCCGTTGACACCCCTGGAGCGCACCGACCCGGCCGCGACGGCGGGCGTGAAGGCGCTGGTTGGGGCGGTGGGTGGGCGGCCGGTGATGCTCGAAGCCGACCGCCACGACCGCCTGGTGGCGGCCATCAGCCATCTGCCGTATCTGTTGGCGGTGGCGCTGGTGGAGGTGGCCGATGAGGTGGCCGACGAGGATGAGCTGGTGTGGTCGCTGGCGGCCAGTGGCTTTCGTGACACGAGTCGCCTGGCGGCCAGTGACCTGTCGATGATGCTGGACATCCTGGCGACCAATCGCCGCTACGTGGCGGCGATGGCGACGCGGCTGCACCGTCAGCTGGGCCGGCTGGTAGTGGCGCTAGAGGCCGGCGACGCCGCCGAGGCGACGGACCTGCGGCCGCGGCTGACCGAGGCGCGTGACAGGCGCATCGCCTGGGGGCTGCGCAAGAAGGCATGAGGACGGCTCATTGACCACCGAAGCCCTGACCCCATCCCCGTCCGCGCCCTCGCTATTGTCGCTGCTGCGCGTCTGGTTTGGCATTGGCCTCCAATCCTTTGGTGGCGGCGCGGTGACGCGCTACCTCATCTGGCAGGCGTCGGTCGAGCGCCACGGCTGGCTGACCGACGCCGAATTCACTGACTATTGGGCCATCGCCCAGATCGCGCCGGGCATCAATCTCCTGGCGCTGACGGTCCTCATCGGCTGGCGCGTGGCGCGGGCGGGTGGGGTGGCCGTGTGTCTGCTCGGCCTGCTGCTGCCTAGCGTCGCGATTACCATCGCCCTGACCGTCATCTACGCCCAGGTGCGGGGGCTGGCGGGCGTGCAGTCGGCGCTGCGGGGCATCATCCCGGCCACGGTGGGCATCAGCGCGCTGCTGCTGTGGCGGCTGGCCGCGCCCCTGTACGCCGACAGCCGCCGCGAGGGGCGGGCCAGCCTGATTCTTAGCGGGGTGGGGGTCGGGGCGGCGATAGTTCTCAGCATCTACCAGCCGATTCCCATCTTTGTCACCCTCATCCTGGCGGGCATGGTGGGCGCGTTGACCCACTGGCTGTGGGCGCGTGGGGCGCGGCGAGGCTAGGCGATGGACCAGCTGACTCTCTTCCTGCTGTTCCTCAAGGCGTCGTTTCTGTCCACGGGCGGCACGGGCAACCTCCCCATCCTGTACACCGACCTCATCGCCCGTGGCTGGGCGACGGAGCGGCCCTTCGCCGAGGCGCTCACTATCGGCCAGATCACGCCGGGGCCGACGGGACTGTGGGTCATCAGCTTCGGCTATCTCATCGACGGCGTGCCTGGCGCGCTCATGGCGTCGGTCGCTATCGCCATTCCACCCCTGAGCGTGTTGCTGATTGCCGTCCTGTACCAGCGCTACGGGGATCACCCGGCCATGTCGGGCTTCATTCGCGGCCTCAGCCTGGCCGTGGTGGGCATCTTTGCCGTCGTGCTCGTTGACATCCTGCGCGGCAACGGCCTCGACGCGGGCGCGCTGCTTATCGCCGCCGCCGCGCTGGGCCTGGCGCTGACCAACCGCATCCCCGTTATTGCTATCATCGGCCTGGCCGCCATCGCCGGGGTGATCATCTATCGCTGATGTTGACAGGCTGTGGCGCTGCGCCTAGAGTCTTTCATACCAACCCCTGGAGCCATAATGCAGAGTCTCCATATTCGCTCTGGTCGCCCCCTGGCTGGGCAGGCGTCCGTGGACGGCGACAAGTCCATCTCCCACCGCGCCGTGCTGCTCGGCTCCCTGGCCGCGGGCACGACCCGCATCCGTAACTTCCTGCCCGCCAACGACTGCCTGACCAGTATTGCCATCGTTCGCGCGCTGGGCGCGACCGCCGAGGTTCACGGCCCCACTGACGTCAGCGTCCACGGCGTCGGCGGCTGGCATGAGCCGGAGGACGTGCTGGACTGTGGCACATCGGGGACGACGGTGCGCCTGCTGGCGGGGTTGGTGGCGGGGCAAGCCTTCACGTCGGTGCTGAGCGGCGCGGCCCAACTGCGGCGGAGGCCGATGGGCCGCGTCGTGACGCCGCTACGCCAGATGGGCGCGACTTTCATGGGGCGGGGCGGCGATGCTCTCCTGCCGCTGGCGGTGCGGGGCGGCGGACTACGGGGCATTACATACACGTTGCCGGTCGCGAGCGCGCAGGTGAAGTCGGCGGTGCTGCTAGCGGGGTTGTTCGCCGACGGGCTGACGACCGTGATCGAGCCAGTTGCGACGCGCGACCACACCGAGCGGATGCTGAGCGCGATGGGGGCGGCCGTGCGGCGCGAGGGTGGCGCTGTGACGGCGCTGCCGCTCAGCGCGCCACTGTGCCCACTGGACATAACTGTGCCGGGCGATATCTCGTCGGCGGCCTTCCTGCTGGTCGCGGCGACCCTGGTTCGGGGATCGGACGTGAGGCTGCTGGCAGTGGGGGCGAATCCGACACGCAC
>JAHCIE010000110.1 GCA_026129385.1 Anaerolineae bacterium | reverse complement strand
CACGAACTGCACCCTGTCGCCGTCGAGCGCCAGGGCAGCAGCAACGGCGACGATGGGCGCATCAGTTGGCGTGCGGCGCACGGCGTGAATGCCCACGCCAAGCGTGGACCGGGCCGGGATGACTACCTCAGTCAGCAGGCCGTGCCGCGCGTCCCACGACGCGGCAAAGAGGGCCGCCAGGGGCGCCTCCGACGGCTGCGGGGCGTGGAGGGCAACGCGAGCGTCCAGCGCACACAAGAGCGTCGCCAATTCAGGGGCACGTCCGCTGACCAGAGAGCCGCCCAAAGTCGCCTGCCGCCGCAAGAGGTTACTGGTGGAGGCGTGGGCGGCGCGAGACAACTGGCCCCCTGCCACGGCACGGACTGCCTCACTATCGACCAGTTCCTGAAGCGTCGTCATTGCCCCCAAGTGCAGACCCTGGCTGTTGGGGCGAATGTAGTCCAGGCTGAGGGCGGCCAGGTCGACCAGGGCCCCAACCTCGGGTGAGCCTTCCCCTACCAGGGTAGTCCCGCCCGCCAGCGCGGCGGTACGGGGCGTATCGCGCTGAAGGAGGGCGACAGCCTCCTCGACAGACGAGGGTCGGATGATGTCGGTTACGTTGCGCATCGTTGTCGTCACCCTGCCCGCCGAACGAGCGGCAGGCTACCAATGTTGAATACCCTGCTCGCGCGAGATGGTCACATCCCGCGCCTGTTGCGCCGCCAAGCCATGGATGCGGCCCTCCGCGACGGGCCTTATTGCTGTGCAAACGTGTCAATCATGAGCTTGACGTCGCCCAGGGGATACAGGATGGGGCACGTGCAGCCATTCGTGCGATACTCGTTCACCCTGGCGCGTACCTCGTCGGGCGTACCGCTCGCGGTGATGCGTTCCACCAGGTCGTCGGGGACCAACCGCATCGCCTCGCGGACCTGCTCCTTGGTGGCGGGCCAGCCCAGAATCTTCTGAATCTCCTCGACCACCTCCGGCTTGACCCCGCTGGCCTGGGCAATATGGGGCTGCTGAGCCAGATACTGAGTCAGCAACTCGCGCGCCCCGTCCAGGGCCTTGGCCCGGTCGTAGTCCACTGAGCATACCACCAGCTGCGGGCGGTCGATATCGTCGATAGTGCGGCCGGCCTTCTTTGCCCCACGCGCCAGGGCGTCAAGGGCGGGCAGGTTGTACTCTGGCGGCACGCAGTAGTTGAGAACCGCGCCGTCAGCGATCTCGCCGGTCATCTCCATCATCGCCATGCCCGTCGCGCCGATCATGATAGGCACATGGCGCGGCTCGCGGCGACCGTGAACCACATCTAGCTCGATATTGTTGAAGTGGACGAACTCGCCCTCAAAGCTAACCCGCTCCATGTTGAGCAGGCGGCGCACATTGATGACCACCTCACGCATCGCCGTCAGCGGTTTGCGGCGCTCGATGCCGACGTTGCGCGCCAGCGGATCCCACCAGGCCCCGATGCCCAGGATGACCCGGTCCGGCGCAAGGTCATCCAGCGTCAGGAACGTGGCAGCGATGATGGCCGCGTTGCGCGTCCAGTTGTTGATGACGCCGCTACCGACCTTGAGATGGTCGGTGACGGCGGCAAAGGCCGCCATAGGCACAATCGCGTCGCGCACCAGGCGCGACTCCGCCTGCCATACCGCCTCGAAGCCTCGGGACTCGGCGTACTTGGCGTACTCCATGCCGTCCCGAATCGGGTGCTTGTCTTGTAGGTACATTGCCACGCGCTCGCGGGCCATAGCTCCTCCTTGAGGTATGTGAATAGGTAGATGTCAGATGAATCAGCGAAACAGGTCTCGCTCGCGGGGCCGTAGCGCGTCCGCCGCCGCGGCGTCACGGGCTTCGTACCTCAGCCCACGCACGACGACGACCGGCCGCCCCTCGTCAGCCTGGCCCTGTAACAACGAAGCCGCCGCTGCTACCTGGTCGGCGACGGCCACCACGGTACTCTGCAACTCGTAGCCAAACAGGTCGTGACTGCCGCGCTGATCGTCCAGGGGCGCGATGCCCGCCACGCCAATCGCAACGCCCGACGCCCCCTCGCGCCACGGCCGCCCGTGGCTGTCGTTGATAAGGACGGCGACGCGCTGGCCGGTCAGGGCCTGGATGCAGTCACGGAGACTGCGCGCGGAAGCATCGGGGTCGACGGGCAACAGAGTCACCCAATCGCCGTCGGTTTTCTCGACATTGGAGCGGTCAACGCCCGCATTGGCGCAGATAAGGCCGTGGCGATCCTCCACAATGAGCAGGCCGGGCGCAGTGCGCACCACCTGCCTCGACTCGCGCAGGATGATCTCGACCAGGCGCGGATCCTTACGAATCTGCGCGGCCAGGTCTTCGGCGCGGGGGCCAGGCGTCACATCTTCCAGGCGCAGCCGGCGGCCCTCAGCCTTGGACACCACCTTCTGCGCGATGACGACCACATCGCCGTCGCGCAGGGGGCAATTCGCACGCTCCGCGTGGTCCACGATGAGCGCACCTAGATCGTCGCCGGGCTGGATGAGGGGCAGGCCGGGGACGGCCGTCAGGGTGAGTTGGTCCAGCATCTAGACTTTCTTTGCATAGGTCAGGTCACGACCCACGGGCCGAAACCCCACTGACTGATAGAGACCGGTCGACGCGGTATTGGCCTCGACCGAATAGACGATGGCCGTGCGCGCACCGAGGGCCTGAAGCCGTCGCAGCCCTTCGAGCATGACGGCCCGCCCCGCCCCGCGCCGACGGAAGGCTCCCCGCGTGCCCACCGGCTCGAACTCGCCACTCACGCTGCCGGGGTCGAACCAGCAGATGCAGTACGCCGCGAACTCGCCCGACGGCGCAACGGTCACCAGGTCCAGGTCGGATCGATAGCCGGAAATCGTCCGCAGACGGCGATACGCCTCCAGCGTCACCCGTGATGGATGCCACACCTCGCGATGTAGATCCACGCGCGCCTCGTCCTCGACCCCACCTTGCACCGCCCGCACCACGAACTCCGAGGGCAGCGCGTCAGGAATGGGACCGTCCAGGCTGCGGGCCATGTGGAGCATTGGGTTGCCCGCGTTGGTGTAGCCCCGCGCCTCGACCAGGCGTAGCAGCGGCATGTCGCGGTCCCGGACACTGATGCGCACCATACGCTCGTCGCCTTCTCGTGCGCAAGCCCGCGCCTCGCCCCAGTCGAGTATCTCGGCCAGGAGCGCGTCGTCCACCAGGGCCAGTGGCCCCACCTGAACCGCCAGCCCATGGCGGTCGTCCCAGCCGAAGGCGGCCAACTCGCCCACCTCCGTCTCCCACAGGCCTATACTGGCGGTGGGGTCGAACCGGGTATTCTGGTACATCCCCCACAGCACGTCCCCCGGATGGAAGAAGCTGCGCTCAGGCGCGTCGCGAATCATGGCCGATGCCAGGGCTAGCATCCGCTCGCGGTCGTGGTCGTCGGCGTAGAGTCGATGGCGCACAATCACGCGGCGGGCGGGTTGACGTTGCTGATCCGAACCCCCGCCCCCTTGCTCTTATAGCGAATGTTGATATTGATAAGGACAGGCGTCAGCCCCTCCGGAATAAGGGCATTCGCCAGGCCACCCGCGTCCCAGGCACGCATTCCGCCCGCTTCGGCCAGGGCAATCACCGCATCCTTAGCCGCCCGGTCGTCGCCGCACACCAGCACGTCGCAGTCCACCTCGGCATTGGGGTCCTGCAACTGGTGCGCACCCACATTCTGGAAGGCCGCCACCACCCTGACACCCTCACCCACCTGCTGTTGGGCCTGAACGGCGGCCGGGCCGCCCGGCATGTTGGGCACGCGACGCTTGGCGGCCGGGTCCAGCGGCACGACGGCGGTCACAAGAATCTTGCCCTGCAACGCAGGCGCAACATCGGCCAGGGTCGGGGCCTGGCCCGCGTACGGCGTCGTGAGCACGACCAGGTCGGCCTTCTCGGTCGCCTCGCGATTCACCGCGCCGTCGATGGTAGCGCCGGGGACTTTGGACCGCAGATCAGCCGCCGTCGCCTCAGCGCGAGCCGCGTCGCGCGAACCAATCAGGATGGGGTAGCCCGCGGCGGCCCAACGCATTGCCAGGCCCGCGCCCTCCGGCCCAGTGCCCCCCAAAATCGCAATTGTCTCCTTAGTCATGGATCTTCCTTTACGAAGCAAGCTATATATTGATGATCCTTTACTTACGGCGAGGCGTCTGGCTCATACCCCCGCCTCAACAGCCACTGCCGCCAGGGCGTCGATGGCGAGTCTCCCTCACCATCGCGCCGGGCCAGGTCATTGCGCAGTCCCGCCATGGCCGCCGAGTGATCAAGGTAACGAGCCATACGCCCCCCCTCGAACAGCAACTCGCTTAGTGACGCGAAGACATAGCCAGGCCGCGCCCCCGAGTAGGGGTACAGGTCC
This sequence comes from Anaerolineae bacterium, assembly GCA_026129385.1. GTDB lineage: Bacteria > Chloroflexota > Anaerolineae > Epilineales > JAHCIE01 > JAHCIE01. The sequence continues at coordinate 4,668 of JAHCIE010000110.1, read as the reverse complement.
GCCACGGTGTCCATCGCCACCATCAGCCCACCTGTGAACGCCAGCGGCTCATGCAAGTCGCCATACACCCAATCCGGCGACTCCAGGCTGGTGCGCCCCATCTGGCCGCCGCTGACATCGCCCATGCGATAGGCATACATCATATAGCGGCGCGGCGCGCGCCCGAACAGCAGTGGGCCATCGCCCGCCGTGGCCGCCGCCTCCGCCGGCCCGCCCAGCCCCACGTGGACCTCGGTGAGAAACAACCGACCCTCTTCGACCGCGTAGCGACAGTAGTAGCCGCGCCGACACGTGCTCATGAACTCGACAGGCGCGAGTCCGTGCGCCTGTGGCTCAAAGAGGCCGATTCCCTTACAAGTCGTGATATGCCGGAGCGCGCCAGTCCACTCAAGCGTGTCGTAAACCTGGTCAGACACGGCCTACATGCCCACAAAGCGCCGCCATATGCCGGGCGCGCGCTCCAACGCCCGCGCCATGATGGCCTCTTCGTCCAGCGTCAGCAGCTCGCGGTCTTTCATCAGCAGTCGCCCACCCGCGATGGTGTGGGTCACGTGGCCGCCATCGAAGCCGAACAGAAGGTGCCACGGCACGTTGCCCGCCGTTAGCGGCGTGAACGGGTAGTAGTCAAGGACAATCACGTCGGCAAGGGCGCCAGGGGCCAATCGCCCCAGCGGAGCGCCGAACAGGGACTCAGCCAGCACCGCATTATTCCGCGCGGCGACGTCCATCACCTCGTAGCCGCCCATCACCCGCGGGTCAGCCGTGTGAGACTTGTGAAGCAGGTAAGCGAACTTCATTTCGGTAAACATGTCGTTGGAGAAACCGTCATTGCCCAGCACGACCTTCATCCCACCCCGCAGCATGGCGGGCACGTCGGCCACGCCCACTGCATTATTCATGTTGGAACGCGGCTGGTGACTGACCCACGTCTGGCTCTCGCGGAGTTGTGCCATCTCCCAGGCGTCGATGCTGATGGCATGCGCCACGATGCTGTTCGGCCCCAGGATGCCGCGCGTCGCCAGCCGGTCGATGGCGCGTAGCCCATAGCGGGCCAGGGCATGCTCCTGGTCGGCCGGCCCCTCGGCAGCGTGGATGTGGAAGCCGCCGCCGGCCGGGTTAGCCGCGCGGCAGCGTTCCAGCGTCTCGTCGGAGAGGGTCAACCCGGCGTGCAGCCCGAACAACCCGGCCAGCTGCCGCCCCCCCTCGCGGCGCGCTTTGTCGATGAAGCGCACATTTTCGCGGATGCCTGCCTCGGCGCGCTCTGGCCCGTCGCGGTCGGTCACTTCGTAGCACAGCGCGGCCCGCAGGCCCGCCTCGCGCACGGCCTCGGCAATTCGGTCGAGCGAACCGTCGATGGCATTGGGGCTGGCATGATGATCGACCAGGGTCGTCGTGCCGTGGCGCACGGCGTCAACCAGGCACACCATCGCGCTGTGATAGACATCCTCCAGCGTCAGCGCCTTATCGAGCTGCCACCACAAGCGAGCCAGGATCTCGGGAAAGTCCTTAGGGGCCGGGCCGGGGATGGCAAGGCCACGGGCGTACGCGCCGTAGAAGTGGGTATGAGCGCATACCTGGCCCGGCAGGACCAGCTTGCCGCCCACATCCAGGCGCTCGGCCTCCGGATAGCGCGCCGTCAAGTCAGCCGTCGCGCCGACAGCGGCGATGGTGTCGCCGGCGATGAGGATCGCACCATCCTCAACGACCGTGTTAGGCTGGTCAAACGTTACGACACGACCGTGGGTAATGAGCATAAGTGGCTCCTGGTGGGCATCGCGGCCCACGGCGAACTGAATTGTAGCACGGGCGTCGGGCGGTCGCAACGCGAGGCTAGCGCTACGCTACCACCTCGGCCAGGGCAAGCGCGCCCAGGACCCCGGCCCGCCCCGCCAGCGCCGGCGGCACGATGTACTCGTCGATACGCTCGGTGATGGCGGCGTCCTGGACGTAGCCGTTGAGGCGCGCCCGCGTCATCTCCCGCACGAGCGGGAACATCTGCGGCTGGGACATGACACCGCCGCCAAGAATGATGCGCTGGGGCGACAGGGTCGTGATGAAGGTCACCAGCGCGTCCGCCAGGTACTTGGCTTCCAGCGCCCAGGCCGGGTGGTCAGCGGGCAGCGTCTCGGCGCGCGCGCCCCACCGCCCCTCTAGCGCGGGGCCAGCCGCCAGCCCCTCGAAGCAGTCGCCGTGATAGGGGCACCGGCCCGGGTATGGGTCAGCCTCCCGATCGTGGGGGATGAGGATATGGCCCATCTCCGGATGCACCAGGCCATGCATCAGCCTCCCCTCGACCATCCCCCCACCACCGACGCCCGTCCCGATGGTCAGGTAGATAAAGGTATCCAGCCCCTGCGCCGCGCCCCACCGCCTTTCGCCCAGGGCCGCGCCGTTGACATCGGTATCGAAGGCGACCGGCAGGTCCAGCGCGCGCTGGATCGGCCCGGCCACATCGGCAAAGGGCCAGCCGGGCTTGGGTGTCGTGGTGATGTAACCCCAGGTCGGCGAGCCGGGCCGCAGGTCGACCGGCCCGAAGGAGCCGATACCGATGGACGCCAGCGGCGTGACTGCATGCTGCTCCTGGAAGAAGGCAATCGCCCGCCCGAGTGTTTCGTCAGGGGTCGTGGTCGGAAAGCGGACCTCGGCGCGGATGTCCTCCGGACCCGTGCCGACGGCGCACACAAACTTCGTGCCACCACCCTCGATACCGCCGTAGAGCCTGGTCATTCGTGTTTCTCCGGAGAGAGTTATCGGCCGCCGCCCTGGCAGACCTGACAGGCCTCAGAGACCTGTCAGGTCCTCTACGTCTACGCCTTCGTCTCGACGTAGCCCACGCCGTCCGTGATGGTCACCTTGTAGGTGGCGACCGGCTTGTCGGCCGGGCCGCGCACGACGCTGCCGTCGCGCACGTCGAACTGGGAATCGTGTATGGGGCAGGTAACAATGCAGCCGCTCAGTTCGCCCGCGCTGAGGGGGCCTTGGGCATGGGTACAGGCGTCGGCCGTGGCATAGATGGCGCCACCACAGTTGTAGACGGCCACGTCCTCGCCATCCACGGTGACGAGGGTGATGGAACCGGGCGGGAGGTCGGCGACGGCAAACTCGTTCGGCTGCATGACGTGCGTGCCTGGGGCCGGAGGGGCGGATGCAGGCGCTGAAACGGGAGCAGCCGGTGGCGGCGCGGCCGCTGGGGGTGGAACAGGGGCGGGCGGCTCGCCCGGCGGCGGCGCGGCAGCCTTGTCGGGCAGCAGCACCTCCACGTGGCCGTTGTCGATTTGCACGGGATACGTGTCCAGGCGCGCGCCGGGATCGGTGAGGAGCTGGCCGGTCGTCACATTGTACTGGAAGCCGTGCCAGGGGCACGTCAGCGTGTCTCCCTTCAACGTGCCGGTGCACACCGGGCCGCCGCGATGCAGGCAGCTATTGCGCAGGGCATACCACTGACCATTGTGGTGGAAGACGCCAATGGACAGCCCATCGACCTGGAACAGCTTGCGCTCACCCTCGGGAATGTCCTCTACGTGAGCCAAAGGCACGGCATGGCGCGGGACTGCCTGGTCCTTGTCGTGCTCCAGGCGATACGCCTCCTCCGACAGGCGCAGCACCTGGGCATCGTCAATGGGGGTAACCGGATCGAAATCCTCTGGCTCCTTCTCGTGGCCGTAGGCGCGCGCCAGCATCTCCAGCACCACCATCATCAGCTTGTTCCACGCCTCGGCCGTCTTCTCCTCAACCTCGGGGTACTCATGCAGGTCCAGGCTAATGGCGCGCTGGATGCCATGCGCGACAAATCCCACCTGACCGATGACATAGCGCTCAGCGACATAGATGCGCGGGTCAGCGCCCCGCGAGGTGTGGGCGCGGCCCACGTAGTCCAGGTAGCGGGCATACTCCTCGTCGAAGATACCATCGCAGGTGCGCAGCCAGAAGTTGGCCTGGTGGCGCATGCGCAGCTCGAGGTACGGCTCATCGATGCTGCCGTCGGTCTTGAGGAAGAACTTGCGCGTCGGCGGGTAACGCAACAAATTAACATAGAAACCATCGATGATGTCGGGCAGATGCTTCTCGATGACCGGCCGCGACTGCTTGATCGCCTCGACATCCGCCGGCCCGAAGCCGATGAAGTCCGCCATGTAGCGGAAGTACGCCCCCGAATCCTCGGCCGCCTCGATTCTCGCCCCCTCGTGCAGCGGCTTGAGCGTCGCCATGAGTCACTCCTTCAACTGTGTGAGTCTACCCCAAATTCCAACCTCTCATGCCACCTGAAGCGTGATGCGTGATGCGTGAGACCCATCAATCCCTGGTCCACAATCTCCAAACTCTCGTCCCACGTTTCACGCATCACGTGCGGCCTTGATGCGCGCATCCTGTTCCGGGATGAGCTCCTGGTGTTGAATCCACCACGCCGGGTCCTTCTGCGCGTCGAGTTCCTCGACCGTCTTGCCCTGCTGCTCCACCCACGTGTAGTACTTGAGATTGTGCCACTGGCGGCGTTGGTCGGGTGTACCGTCCTTGATCCAATCCGTCTTCGCGCCGTGGAAGATACCCTCGACGTAGGCCGTGCCGCGCGCCTCGTTAATAGGGCCATAGCTCTCCGCCATCGCATCCATGACCGAGTAGTAGCGGTCAATGGCGTCGGTGCAGATGGTCACAATCACGTCCTGCTTG
>JAHCIE010000011.1 GCA_026129385.1 Anaerolineae bacterium | reverse complement strand
TGGATACCGACGAGAACTGCACGCCCTGGGTGATGGGGATGACGCTGCCACCGAGGCGTTCCATGGCGGCGATGAAGGAGCTGCTAGTGCGGGTGGACGGCTCGTAGAACAGGGCGGCCATGATGCGGTGATTGAGAAGGTCGACGCCGTGGTCCCGGCGGACGCGCTCGCGCATCTCGCGGGCGAGGTCGAACAGTTCTTCTAGCAGGGGGCGCGAGAACTGGTTGACGGACAGGATATCCTGCCCCGCCAATTCGCGCAGGGTCGTGGGTTGGGCGGGCGCGGTCTGAACTGGGATCATGGTCAAAGTCCTCCAATAGATGCGTCAACTATAGTGGCGAGATCAAGCGCCCGCTGCCGGGGGCGGCGAGGACGACACCGTCCTCGAAGGCAGTCTGGCCACGCAGCACAACGCGCCGCAGGCGGCCCTGGGCGGGGCGACCGGCGAAGGCGCTCCAGCCGGGGCGGGTGTGCCAGCCGCTGTCGGGCAGGGTCCAGCGGGCGTCGGGGTCAATCTCGATGTACGTGTCCGGTTGCTCGGGCAGGCGGAAGATTTGGCGCGGGTGGGTATGCGTCAGCGCGACCAGGCGGTCGAGAGTCAGGCGGCCCTCGGCGACGGCCGTCAGCAGCAGGGGCAGCGTCGTCTCCAGGCCGGGGATGCCGGGCGGGGGCGCGTCGCTGCTCTTCTCGGCCAGGGTGTGGGGGGCGTGGTCGGTGGCGATGCAATCTACCACGTCGAGCATCTCCCACAACCCGGCGCGGTCGTCGGGGGTCGCCAGGGGTGGCCGCATCTGGCCGCGTGCCCCCAGGCGGGGCAGATCCGTCTCGTCGAGGAACAGGTGATGCGGTGTCACCTCGCAGGTGATGGGCGCGCCCTGGGCCTTGGCGGCCTGGATGTAGGCCAACTCCTCGCGGCGGCTGACGTGGCACAGGTGCAGCCGCTGGCCGTAGGCCCACGCCAGGCCGACCGCGACGGGGATGCTCAACTCTTCGGCGTGAACGGCGATGACGCGGCCGCGCGGCCAGGTCCGAAAGTGGGCCAGTAGCGACGTCCAGTCATTGACGCGCAGCGGGCCGTAGGTAGCATCCAGATAGATTTTTAGGCCCACGGCGCGGTCGGCCAGGGCGGCCGCCGCCTGGGCGTTACCCGCCGCCGCGCCGACGAATAAGCCCACGTCGGCGCGAGCCTGGCGCTGGACCGAGGCAGCGGCCGAGTCAAACACGGCGCTGTCAATGACGGGGGGCTTCGTGTTGGGCATGGCGAGGACGGTCGTCACGCCGCCCGCCAGGGCTGCCGCCGTGCCGCTGGCGAAGTCCTCCTTGTGGGTCTCGCCCAGGTCGCGCAGGTGGACATGGACGTCGGTCAGGGCGGGCAGGCGCAGGGTGGGCATGGCTTAACGTCCTTTGGGCACAAAAAAAAGCGCCTGCCCAGACGAGAGTCTGGCCGGCGCGGCCGCGCTTGGTATTTCTCCGGTGCCTCATAGTATCATCATGTGCCCGGACGAGAAGTATAGCATAACGTGAGGCCGGACGCAAATCGCGCATTTCGGTGCGGCGGTGTATACTAAGGCCGCGTTCCCGCCCTCGCGGAGGCTGTGTGTCCCTGAGTGTCGCTCTGCGGCGTGTCATGCGCCGCGACATCCTGTTGCTATGCGCCGTCGTGTTCGCCGCCGACGTTGTGCTTGGCATGATGTCACCCACCTTTTCGCTGTTCGCCCAAAGCCTGGGCGCGTCGCTCGCCCTGGTTGGCCTGCTCACCAGCACGGCCGGCCTCACCCAGTTCTTCATCTCTGTCCCCCTGGGCGCGCTATCCGACCGCCACGGACGTAAGACGGTGCTCGTACTGGGCCTGCTAGGCTTTGCCCTGGCCATGCTCAGCTTCGCCGTCGCCCCCAATCCCTGGTTCCTCTTCCCTGGCCGCATCCTCATTGGCCTGGGCACGACGGCCATCTTCTGGATTGGCGTGGCCTACCTGGGCGACATCATTACCGCCGAGGAGCGCGGCCCCGCCTTCGGCGTCTACACCACGGCAATGGGCCTGGGCTTCACCCTTGGTCCCCTCCTGGCCGCGCTCATCGAGCGGCAGTCCAGCGTGCGCATCAGCTATCTGGTCGGCGCAGTGATCGCCCTCGCGACGGCGGGACTGGCGGGGTGGGGGCTGCGCACCGTCCAGCGCGACAAGGGCGGCGTGCGCTCGGTGCGCGTGGGCTTTGGCTTCGACGACGCCCGCTACCTGTTACGCAACCCCAGCCTGCTGGCCGGGTCTATCGGTAACCTGGCCGTCCAGGCGTCCTTCAGCGCGGCCGTATTTAGCTTCTTTCCCATTCTGGCGGCCGGCCTGGGTGCGACGCCCGCCGCGATCAGTTCGATGTTCTCGGCGCGGGCCTTCGGCTCGGCGGCGGCTCGGCTGCCCACCGGGATGATTCTCACCAAAGTCTCGACGTGGCTGGTGATTAGTCTGGCGCTGGTGGCTACGCTGGCTGCGATGACGGGCATGGCCATCAGCACGGCGCTGGGCGCGCTGGCGGCCCTGCTTGTGGTAGAGGGTATCGCCTACGGCGTGTACCTGACGGCAGGCCAGGCCTTCGTGGCGGAGCATTCCTCGCCCACGACGCGCGGGTCGTCCATCGGCGTGTACACTACGGCAGGTAGTGTTGGCAGCACGCTCGGCCCCATCGCATTGGGTGTCATCGCCGACCTGTTCGGCGTGGTCATTGTGTTTAGCGTGACGGCCGTCATCGTCCTGGTCGCCCTGTTCAGCGTTGTCGTCCTGTATACTCGGCGCGGTACGACCCTCGGCCGTACCCCTACCGCCATACAACGCCGGTAAGTCGTTGGCCTTCCTTGCTGTTGTCTACCACGAAGGCCACGAAGGGACTTGAGGTCTATTCTCTTCCCTTCGTGGCCTTCGCGTACTGTGTGCCAGTGAAGAAAGCAACAGAGTCCCTATTCGCGAAAGGCGGGGAGGACGCGGCGGGCGAGCAGGCGGAGGGCGGCCGGGCTCGTCCACCCCATGCGGCGTGCCCAGCTCCACGCGCGTCGCGCCCTGCGTCGGCCAACGCCTCGATGTGACGTACCAGGTCGGCCGGCGACCCGGCCGAAGGCAAACCGTCCCAGCAAGTCGTCGGACACGGCGTGCGCCGCTGCTACCACGTCGCCGTGGTCGATACCGGCCTTGATGCGCGCCAGCTCGTCGGGATCGAACTCGAAGGTTGGGTCCAAGTCGGCCACGACCGGCAGATACATGGCGACTGCGCGGCGGGCCACGTCGCGCGCCAGACGCGCGTCCTCGTCTACTACGCTTACCGCTCCCACGCATAGCCCAATGGCGCGGTCCTGTGCGTAGCGGTCGATGCGCTGGCGCATGACGGGCATCAGGGCTGGTTTGCCGTGCCGCCCACCTTGGACCTCATCGATCAGGTCAGCCGTTGCCTTGATGAGGCCTCCCTCCTTAACTCCCCAGCGCCACCGGGACCCGCGCCTGGGGTGGCCGCCAGCGCAACGTCTGCCCTGGCACGAGGTAAAACACCTCGCCGTCGTAGCCGCTGTCATCGCCGGCCAGCAGCCGCCCCACCACCTCCAGCGCCTCACGGATGGCGGATGGGCTGCCGGGGGTAGAGGCCCACCGCGTCGAGCCACGCGCCGCGCGCGAGTGCGCCGAGATAGGCGCGCCCGCCGCTGGCTTCGTCCAGCAGCGCCAGTTCCCCGGCCAGGGTGATGGGGTGTGCTGTGAATGGGTTGACCGCGGCCGGCCCGAGGGTGGCGCGGCGGGTGGCCTGGGCCATCGTCAAGAGCGCGGGCCAGGCGGGCTGGTAGAACATGTCATTGTAGACGCTGAGAAAGTCGAAGCCTTCGGCCTCGGCCAGCGGCCAACGGCCCATACGCGGCCAGGGGCTTGTTCTGCGGTCTGAAACGCGATGCTGATCTTGGGCATGCGACCTCGGAGGGTGGACAGGATTCGCAGGATTGACACGGGCCTGGAAGGCGGGCGAGGGGCACGATCCTGTCGCTCTGGCCCCTCTTCCCTAATTCTGGTAATCTTGCCCATCCTGTCCATTCCCCGAGCGTCTGTGATGGGCGAAATTGCCAAACAGGGGTGTGGGGGGCATAATTTTCGGCACGTGCCCTATTCCCGGAGTCGTCGATGCGTCTGGCCGTCATTTCCGATATCCACGGCAACCTGCCCGCCCTGGAGGCCGTCCTCGACGACCTGGCTACCCGCCGCCCCGACCTCGTGATGGTGGCTGGCGACCTGGTTAATCGCGGCCCGCAGCCCGCCCAGGTGGTTGCCCGCATCCGTAACCTCGCCTATCCCGCCATCTACGGCAACCACGAGCGCTACGTCCTCGACGCGGCGAAGGCCGACGACCCCAACGCGGGCGGCGAGACCTTTGCCCCCGCCCGCTGGTCGATGCGCCAGCTCGACGCCGAACAGCTGGCCTACCTGCGCGGCCTGCCCTTCTCCCTGCCTGTAGAAGACCTGCTCATTGTCCACGGCTCACCGCGCAGCGACCAGGATGGCATCTTCCGCCGCAACAGCGATGCCGAGATCCTGGAGAAGCTCGACGGCCAACCGCGCATCGTCTGCGGCCACACCCATGTCTCCCTGGTGCGCCACCTCGATGCGGGGCTGGTGGTCAACGCCGGGTCCGTCGGGAATCCCTTTGAGGGCGACACGCGCGCCCGCTACGCCTGGCTGGAGCGGCGCGGGCGCGGCTGGCATGCCGAGATCGTCACCCTGGCCTACGACGTTGAGTGTGCCCTGCGCGCTTTTGACGATAGTGGCTACGTAGACGGCGCAGGGACGATGGCACGGCTGTTCCGCCTGGAGTTCGCCACGGGGCGCAATCATCTCATACCCGCCTATCTGGCTCACCGCGCTGCCGTGGATGCCGACGAGATGAGCCTGGCCGACGCGGCGCGGGTATATCTCGAGGGCCTTGGGGGGTAGTCTCATCCGCACCTATCACCGCCATGTTTGACTCTGCCCTCCCCGTCATGCGTCGCCCCGGAGTTGCCGTCCTCCTGGCGAACTCCGTCCTGATGTTCGCGGGCTTCTTCATGCTCATCCCCCTGGTGTCGGTGTACGGCACGCAGGAGTTGGGTCTCACGGCCGGGGCCGTCGGCTCTATCCTTGCCATACGCATCGTCCTGCAGCAGGGCCTGACCATCGTTTGGGGTGGAGTCGCCGACGGCGTAGGCTACAAGCCTATCCTGGCGGCGGGCATTGCCGTGCGCACCCTCGGCTTCGCCATGTTCGCTTTCGCCTACGATTACTGGGGCTTGATGGCCGCTGCCCTCGTGGCTGCCCTGGGCGGCGCTATGTTCGAGTCGACCCACAAGGCCGCGCTGGCCGCCCTCGTCCCGCCGCGCGAACGCCCCGTCGCCTTCTCCCTATCCAGCACGGCGGGCCGGGTGGGGACCATGCTTGGCCCGCCCATCGGCGTGGCTTTGCTGCCGATTGGCTTCGCCGCCCTGAGCCTGGCCGCGGCGGCGTGCTTTGGCGCCGCCTTTGTTGCCACCCTGATCTTCATGCCCTCAGTCAAGGGGCTGAGCGTCGCCAGCCCATCCGCTACGCCTGTGAACCTGTGGGTGGCTGCGGTGCGCCGCCTGCCGGAAATGTTCCAGGCGGTGTGGGCTGACAAGGTCTTCGTGGTGTTCATCTTCCTGACCGGCGGCTACTGGTTCATCTTCAGCCAGATATTTCTGACCTTGCCGCTGTATGTGACCCAACTCAGCGGCAGCGAGCAGCCGGTAGGCATCCTGCTGGCGGCCAACTCCCTGTTTGCCCTGCTGATGCAGTTTCCCGTGGTCGCCTGGGCCAACCGGCGCATGGCTCCTCTGCCCATCATCGTTGCGGGCTGTGGCATCATGGCCGCCGGGCTGACCAGCATGGCCCTCGGCGTCCTCGTTCCGCCCGGCTGGGGGACATGGGGATTGGTGGTCGTCATGCTCGGCCCGATATTCCTGTACTCACTGGGCGACCTGCTCATCCAGCCAACCGTGCAGGCCGTGACCGGGGACCTGGCTCGTCCCGATGCCCTGGGTAGCTACTTCGGCTTCGCCTCCTTTGGCCTCGCCCTCGGCGGCGGCCTGGGCAATGCCCTCGGCGGCATCCTGTTCGACCAGGCCATCACGGTCGGCATGCCCGCCGCGCCGTGGTTCCTGTACGGCGGGCTGGCCGTGGTGTTGGCTGCCGCCTTCCGCTGGTACGGTCGCCGCATCGAGCGCACCCGACCGCAGGCCGCGCCGACCGTCGTCGTCGAGTAGCGCCACGGCCCGTGGTGTCACTCCCACCGCGGATGAGAACTGGCTGAGACTGAGGTTGACGCCTCTTTACCGCTGTGCTATAGTCGCGCCTACGCTGCCGCGACTTCACCGCCACAGCGGCGGTCTCCCCCGGTTGCGCGCGCAGCAGCTCTCGCTGTCCAAAGGAGGCGTCTGTGTCCCCCACCCTACGTCGTCTTGGTATCACCCTGACGATTCTCGTAGCCGTCCTGGCCGCATTTTTCTGGTCGCTCGCCGGGCCGCCGGCCAGCGCGCAACAGCCGGACCCGCCGGGCGAGGCCTCCGCCAAGCCCTCGGATCAGATCCGCGTAGGGCGTCAGATCTCCCCGTCGGCGTCACAGAGCAAGAAAGGCCAGCTGATTAGCTATGCTGAACCTCAGGATCCGCTGGTCTACCGGATTGGGCAGGAACACGCCGGTAAGGACGCCAGTCCGGCCGATATCGAAGCAGCCGGCAAGCAGTTTCTCAAGGAGTGGCGCAAGACGGCCTATCACGGCCCCGACCCGGCTAAGTACGACCGTCTGCTCAAGAACGAGGCCCAATCGCTGAAGACGGGCAAGTCGGTGGGCGAGCTAGGCCTGGCGGTAACAGGCACGTTACGACTGCTGACCGTCATGGTCGAGTTCGCTGGCAGCGACCCCGTCGTGAATCTCTCACATCCCGTTAGCGTCGATGACCGCACATGCGTGACCTCGACTACCACGTTCAGCGGGCCGTTGCACAACCAGATCCCGCATCCTGGCCCCCGCGACAACAACACCCTGTGGCGCTCCTCCTTCGGGCGCGACTATTACGAGAAGCTGGTCTTCTCGACCGAGGGTATCACGGATCGGGTGCGCCTGGACCTGCGCGACCCCGAAGACGGTCAGCCGGGTATCGACATCAGCGGCCTGACGATGAGGAATTACTACAACGAAGTCTCCGGCGCCCGGGTGCAGTTCGATGGTGGGCCGAAGGGCGCTATTGGCTGGGTCCAGGTTCCACACTCCGAAGCCTATTATGGCGCAAGCATCTGCCGCAATGGCGTAGCAGGCCCCATCCAGAGCATGGAAGGCCTGCCCAGTAATCCCCGCTTCGGCAATGGCCCCCAGCAACTCATGGTCGACATCGTGAGCGCCATCAACGCCGCCGACCCGACCTTCCCGTGGGCCGACTACGACACCGACGGCAACGGCATTATCGACCATGTCGTCGTGTTCCACGCCGGCATCGACAAGTCGGATGGTGGCGGCCAGCAGCGTTTCCAGGCGCTGTGGGCGCATCGTGGTACGGTCGATCCATCCGATGGTGGGTACACCGTCACCACGAGCGGACCGCCCATCAAGTTGCTCGGCTACACGCTCCAGTACGAGAACGCGGGCGCGGGGGTTCTCGTCCACGAGTTCGGCCAATACGATCTTGGCCACCCCGACCTGTACGATACATCGGGCGAAGCGAGAGCAGTGTGGTATGGTGGGACCTGATGTCCACGGGCAGCCACCCCGGCAAGATCTTTAGCTCCAACCCCACCCATATGAGTGCCTGGACAAAGACGGCCCTCGGCTGGGCCAGCCCTCAGGTCGTCGCACCCACCGCTGTCTCGCTGAGATCACCCTCGGCCAGACATCCAATCCGCCGCCTGGCTCGACGCAGGCGGTGCGCGTCAACTTGCCTGATCAGATCATCCAGTATGTCGAACTCGAGCCGGGTTCGACCCAGGCATGGTGGACGAACAATGACCAGGCGTGGGCCGATGTCCGCCTGACTCGCGATGTCAACCTCGCGAGTGTCACGGCGCCCATCTCCATTAGCTTCGACCTGGACTTCGTGATCGAAGAGGACTGGGACTATCTGTTCCTGGAAGTCTCAGCCGACGGCGGTCAGTCCTGACGCAGGCGAAGGGCTTCCTGGTGGCGGATGGCACGGAAGTCACCACGCCCGATGACTACGACGACCCGAATGGGCGCCTGAGCGACTATGGCGGCCTGAAGCATGGCTATACGGGTGACAGCGGTGGCTGGCTGCGCGTCTACCATGACCTGTCACTCTACGCGGGTCAGCCGATCAAGCTGCGGTTCCGCTATGCAACAGACGCGGCTTTGCAGGAGCGCGGCGCGTTCGTGGACAACATCAAGATCACGGCAGGCGCCCAGGTCATTCTGAATGACCCTGTCGAGGGTAATAACCTGAACGGCTGGACGCCGACCGTCACAACGTTTGTGACAGGCGAGTGCCCGGCGCAGGCTGGCGGCCCAGCACGGGCGCCGAGGCACCCGCAGTGCCATTCGCTGGAGTGGCGCAACCTCAATGGCTTCGACACGGGCCTGAAGTACACCTACAACACGGTCTTCGCGGCTGATGGAGAATGGGGCCGACGAGTGGCGCGTGGACAAGGTGGTCTCCAACGTGCCCGGCATGGTGGTCTGGTTGCGCGACACGCGCTACGGAACCGGACCCCATGAACGTCGACAATAATATCACCAACGCCGTCGACCAGCTCGCAACTCCTCAACACACCGGAGTGAGGGCGCCAAGGCGGCCTGTTGGTCGTCGACGCCAATCCTCCCCCAGCCACCCGTGGGCCGCGCGGCGGAGCGCTAGAGACGGCCGCTGGCGTGCAACCCTACCCGCCGCTGAACAACTGGAGCGACGCGTGCAGGCGACCAACGCGGCTTTCTCGCTGCTCAGTACGCCGCCCCTGACCCTGACCGTCGCTTCCCGCGTCGACACACCGGCCTCCACCATCTTTACCCCGACGGTGTATGGTCCTCTGGCGTCCGTCGCCGGGTTCCACGACGCCCCGGGTTACTATCCGGGGTGTCGAGATCGCTGCCAGTCCCTGTGACCACCTTCAGCAGCACGACCAGCGCACCCTTCCTGCGCATCAAGAAGTACGCCTTGAGCGACCCCGATGCCAGCGCGGTTGTGCCCGCGAGTGACTACTACCCAATCACGGCCGCCTATTTCACTGGCATTGGTGGTGAGACCAGCCCGCCTGCCTCGAACGTCAGCCGCTTTGAGACCTTGTTCGTCACTGACAGCGGCGCGCAGGTTCTGAACGTCGGCGAGGTAATCGGTCGGAACCTGGCCGGGCAGTTCTCGGGCAATCCAGGTGACGCGGGCGTTCAGCTTGGCTACCATTTTAAGGTGGTGCGTCAGGCGGCCAATGGCACGACGGGCACGGTGCGCCTGTGGAAGGCGGACGAGGCGGGCGACGGGCGCGGCGCGATCGAAGGCCGCAGCCCCGTCCTCGGTCCCATTCGCGTCTCGGCGACTCACGCCGTCAACCTGGGCGCGCCCATCACCCTAACACTGGTGAGCGACTTTGACGAGAGCCAGGGCGCGTATGTCGAGGGCAGCGCGACCAACGGCGCGACCCCTGTACGTGACACCCTCGGTCCGGCCAAGGCGGTGCAGCGAACGATCCACGTCGGGAGCGGCCAGCCTGACCTTCAACTACCTGATGACGCCTAACACCGCGTGACGAGCCTGACCGTCCACAACCGTCTCTACGGCCCAGCCTCGACCACCCAGCCGCTGGACGAGGCGACCGTGACGGCCGACTTGCACGGTTCGACCCTCTTCCTGCCCCTCATCATGCGCAGGAAGTAGGCCTGCGTAGCCACGGATGAAATACCCAGGGCAGCAGATCGCTGCCCTGGGTGTTGTGCGTCATTGCGTACAATCGATTGGCGTGGGCCGCCTGGCGGGGCCGCTGTCGGATCGATCACGCTCCGCCGCGGCAGTCGTCGGCTCAGGCGGGGGTGTTGGCCCGACGCCCAGCGGGGGGGGAGGCTGTGGGGTGGGACAGCGGAGAGTCACCACAGGGGCCGGTTCATGCACGGCCGGCGCGATTGCCCCCCCTTCCCCTGACTCTCCCCGAAGATGAGGGGATGGGGGCGTAGGGGTAGGGTGAGCGCCTGGGGTCGGGCGGCAGGCTACAGTCACCAACGCCAGCGTCACACCGATTACTAGCCACCGCCAGCGCATGTGCGTCTTCTCATCCTCCATGAAAACGTTTGAGTGGCATGCTGGCTGGGGCATGCCAGGCAACGTGCCCCAGCCAGCGGCTTGGCCGATGCCTCCTATCAGGACGCTCCCCGCGCCCGCGTCGTTCCCCTGCTCGTCAACCTTCAGCCTAGTGGCGCTTGCCGGTCGTGACGGAATGGTGCTATAATCGCGCTTCGCTAAGCCCGACTCCCCGTTTCCGCCGCACGTTGCCGAGTCGCGCTTCCGGGTTCAAGCCTGTTGGAACCGGAATCGCACTGTGCGTTTCCCGTCTCGCCCGAGCCTGAACCCGAACCGATTCCGTCTGGGCGATCGCACCGACGGCGCGTGGCTCGTCGTCGGCTGCCCCATCACGAAGCGAGGAGGGACTCGTGAGTTCGAAGGTGAAACGCCTGCTGGGTGTCAGCGCGCTGGCAGCCCTGCTCCTGGTCGCCATGCTCGTGGCGCTCAACGCGCCGGGCTTTGCCCTGGCGAGCGGTACGACCGTCGGCTCCGCGACGGCCGCGCAACCCAACGACCTCGGCCCCCGTACCCCGCCCAAACCGAATACGGGCCAACCGCCGACCCACCCCACCACGACGGGCGATGGCATCATTCACCTGGATGCGGCGACGCGCAATCGCTTGCTGCCCCTCGATAGCTCGGAGGTGGCGAGACTGGACGCCAAGGCGGCCAGGGTTGAGTACACCGTTGGCGACACGCGCCGCTTCGTGATCCTCGACGATTTCTTCGGCCGATATCGTGTCCAGGACTACGAGGTGCGTCTCATCTCGGATACGGTGGAAGTCTGGGTCCAGAAGGACCTGCGCTATCGCAATCCTGACCAGACCATCAACCCCATCCACCCCGAGGCAAACCACCCACGCTACATCACCCAGGATCGCATCGCCTACCTGGCCACCCAGGCGGCCAGAATCTTCGCCAAGAACGTGGAGTATTTCGGTGACTACGCCGACCGCACCGGCGCCAACGCCGTGCTGCCCGGCCTGCTCGGCCTGCCCGACGACTATTTTGCCGGTCCCGCCAAGCGGGTGATCATTCTGGTCAGTAACGTGCGCGACGCCAACTACTACGATCCGGTTCACAACCCGTCGCGTATCGTCGGCTTCGTGTCCCCGACCGTCAACGCCTACTCCGACCGCAATATGATCAGCATCGACAGCAGCCGCTGGGATACCTGGCTGGGCGCGCCCCAGTATCAGTACGAGGCAACACTGGCCCACGAGTTCCAGCACCTCATCAACGGCGACCAGGACACCGATGGCGAGGACTCCTGGCTCAACGAGGGCCTGTCGGAGTATGCCGAGTTCCTGCTGGGCTATCGACCGACGCCCAACGCCCACCGCGTAACGTGGTCCGACTACCCGGAGAACTCGCTGACGCTGTGGGGCGACCAGGACGACGACCCCGACCAGCCCGGCTTCGAGATCACCGCCGACTATCAGCAGGCCTACTGGTTCATGCTGTATCTGGCGGGTCGTCTTCGCCAGGCGGGCATCGGTCTGACGAACGAGCAGTTTCTCAAGGAAGTGTCGTCCCTAACCCGCGACCCGCTGAACGGCGAAGCATCCATCGATGCCATGCTCGCGCGCCTGCAAGCGCCCTTCCGCTTCCGCCAACTGTGGCTGGACTTTCGCATGGCGATGCTGCGCGGCGGCACGAGTGACCAGACCGCCTGGGGCGACTTCATCACCCAGCACCAGGGCATCTCCGGCGTGCCCATTGCCCCGCTAAACCTGGGCCGCATGCGCCAGAACCTCAACTTCGAAGGCTACGACACGCCCGGCGTCGCCCCCGATAGCACCGACTACATCGCCATCGGCTGGTCGGCGGCTATCACGCCGGGCACGACGCTGAACTTCAATGGCGACAACTCGCCCGCGCCTACCACCTGGCGCGTGGTCACGGCTGCCAGCACGGGCATCGCGCCGATACTGGCGAGTGGGAATGTCCTGTATTCGGGCCATACCGACCTGAGCGACAATTTCCTCATCTTCCCGGTGAGCGTGCCCGCCAGCGGGGACAAGACCCTGTCTTTCGACACCCTGTACAACATCGAGCAGAATTGGGACTTCGGCTTCGTCCAGGTGACGACCGACACTGTCGGCGCGCGGGGCTTCCGCAGCCTGGCTCTGACGGGCATGATCACCGAGACTGACGGGAGCGCGCATCCCATTATCAGGGCCAACGTGCCGGGCTTCTCTGGCGTCAGCGGCTCTGAGGACGAGCCGGCCTGGGTCCACGTCAGCTACGATCTATCGGCCTACGCAGGCCAGAACATCCTGCTCGCCTTCCGCTACAGCAGCGACTGGGGCACAGGCGGCCAGATTGACCCGCCCCCCGGCGCGGGCTGGTACCTGGACAACATCAAGGTAGGTGCGGCGGCGCTGTTCACCGACGAGGGCAGCGTGCCCGCTAACGCCCGCAGCCTGTGGCAGGCGCGCCACATCGCCAACCGCTTCGATGTGCGCCTATTGAGCTTCGCCGATAAGAATGGGGTAGCCATCGGCCAGGTGTATACGACAACCCTCGACGCCCAGGCCAACGGCCATCTCAACCTGGGAGCGGTCCTGGCGGACCCGGGCTTCGACGAGGCGGGCGAGCGCACCGTCTTGATGGTCTCGGCCATTCCCTCGACCCAACCGGATGACGTGATCAGCATCCCCTCGACTACCTCCCCCTATCGCCTGACGGGCCTGCCGCCGTCGGTATATACGTCGCGGCCGCGGGCCTATGGCTCGGCCAACGACACGAGTCTGTCGCAGCCCAGCGTTTACCCCGGCAACATCTACACCTACACCGTGACGGTCGACGACCTGGGTCGCGCGCCGGACCTGTCGGCGGCGGCGGTGGACGCCTACGTGGCCGTGCCCATCCCGGCCTACTCGACCTTCGTGCCCGGCTCGCTCGCCTCGACCGTCGCTAGCGAGAACATGACCTTCACGCTTAGCCTACAGACCCTTGACTCCGCGCTACCCGCCGTGCCGGGTGTATACTGGCACGGCACGGTCACCCGTACCGCCGACCTGGCCTTCCAGTTGCGCGCCACGCAGCCGCTGACCATCGGCACGATCATGACTGGCACGTCGCACATCGCCAACGGCCCCTTCAGCGCGCCGCCTACTCAGTATTTCACCCGCACGGCCACGGTTAAGGTGACGTCGCCCTTCGCCTTGTCGAACGCGACTGGCTCGGCCAGCGTAGCGCTGGGTGGCACAGCCGTGTACACCTACACCCTGCTCAACACCGACACCCGGACCCGCGACGTGGACATGGTCCTCACGATCCCTGCCGACACGACCCTCAAGCGTCTCAGTATCCGCAACGAGACGATTGAGGAGAAGGCGACCGGCGGTGGTGGCGGCCAGGACCTGACGGTGCGCCTCCAGGTCCCGTCGTACTTGCGGACTGGGCAGATGGCTGTCGTGACAGTGGAACTGGCCGTCGGCGCGGGCTACACGGGCGCGACCGTCAACCCGCAGGCGCGTTTCTACCAACCCGGCAGCCTGATCCCCTGGCTCGACCTGCCGCTGGACATCCCAGGCGGGGCAACGCAGGTAGTCAGCACGGCGAGCTTCCGCCTCTATCTGCCCTACATCATCCGCAGCGGGCCGCCGCCCACCGCGCGGCCTTAACCGCAGTCGCGCCCTGACGCCCACCGCCCGCCGAGGACACCTCGGCGGGCGGTACTTGCATCTCCGCTCGCGGCGGGGCAGCGGGTACGGAACCCTACCCACACGCTGAGTGAGCCGCACCTTGCTGGGGCTGGTGAGCAGCCCGCAGGGCTTCGCTGTCTCAGCGCCGAGGTTTAGCTCGGCGTGGCGAGGGAAAGGGACCCGCTACTCGTCGCCCAGCTCGGCTAGCAGGCCGCGCAGGTCCAGCGGTCGCGTCACCATAGCCATCTGATCGTCTTTGAGCGGCCACTCCTCGCGCGGCCGATCGCGATAGATTTCGATGCCGTTGCCGTCGGGGTCGCGCAGGTATATCGCCTCCGAGACGCCATGATCCGACGCCCCGTCGATGGGGACACCGTGTTGAATGAGGCGGCGCAGGGCGCGCGCCAGCTCCTTGCGGTTGGGGTAGAGGATGGCGAAATGGTACAGGCCTGTCGTGCCGGGCGCAGGGGGCGACCCACCCCGGCTCTCCCAGACGTTCAACCCAATGTGGTGATGGTAGCCGCCCGCCGACACGAAAGCCGCACTGCTGCCGTAGTACTGCTGAAGCTCGAAGCCGAAGGCGTCGCGGTAGAAAGCCACGGCGCGCTCCAGGTCGGATACCTTCAGGTGCACGTGCCCGATATGCGTGTCAGGGTGAATTGGCTGCTCGGTCATGGGGCCTCCTTTGGCGGTGACATCAGGAACTCCAGGCTGAATCCCGAGAGCGCTCGATGGCCCCCGCCATGCCAGGTAGGACACAGGTGGTCATAGGGCCAGCTTGAGGCTGATGGGGGCGTGGTCCGATCCCATGACCTCGGTGTGGATGTCGCAGTCGATGACGGCGTCCTTCAGGTCGGGCGAGACGAAGAAATAGTCGATTCGCCAGCCGACATTGCGCTCCCTTGCCCGTGTTACCTGGTCCCACCAGCTGTACTTCACCTCATCGGGGTGCGCGAGGCGAAAGGCGTCGATCAGCCCCAGGTCGAAGAACTCCTCCAGAGCGGCGCGCTCCTCCGGCAGGAAGCCCGACGTCTTGGCGTTCTCCTTGGGTCGGGCCAGGTCGATCTCGCGATGGGCGGTGTTCACGTCACCCGTCACCACGACCGAACGGCCTTGCCGCATCCAGTCGCCGACCACCTCCAGGAAGCGGCGGTAGAAGGCGATCTTGTGGGCGACCCACTCGGGGCCACGCCCCCCATTGGGGAAGTAGATGTTGAACAGCACGAAGTCGCCGAAGTCGGTCATCAGGGCGCGGCCCTCGTGATCGAAGCGCGGGTCCGTGAGGCCGACCGCCGTGCCCACGGGGGAGATGCGGCTATAGGTGCATACGCCGCTGTAGCCCGCCTTCTCGGCCGAGGCGAAACACACCTCATACCCCGGTGGGGACAGCAGCGCCTTCGACAGTTGCTCAGGCTTCGCCTTCGTCTCCTGCACGCATACAATATCCGCGTCGCTTGCCAGTATCCAGTCGACGAAACCCTTCTTCTCGGCGGCTCGTATGCCGTTGACGTTCCACCCCATGAGCGATACGTCCATGAATTCCCTCGTGGCTCTATTGGGTTACATTCAGGCTGTCAATAGTGTAGTGACTTCTCCGCCTCGGCGCAAAACAAGGCCAAGACCTGTCGGTCTTCTCGTCGTGGGTATCAACTCTTTCGGCTGTTCTACTCGTATTGCAGCGCTCGCAGAATGTCCATGTCGGCCGCCTGGCGCGCGGGCAACAGCGCGGCCAGCACGCCGAATAGCAGCCCCGTCGCGGCCGCCACGATGAGGCCAACGTAGGGGAAGCTGTAGGCAACCGGGTAACCCGTCGCGCTCATCGCCTGCACCAGCACGTAGCCGAGGTATAGCCCTGCGAGCAGGCCCAGCGCCGTGCCGAGGGCTGACAGCAGCAGCGACTCGGCCATCACCATTCGCCGCACCTGGCGGCGCGTGCTGCCAATCGCCCGTAGCATGCCGATCTCCCGCGTGCGCTCGATGACGCCAATCGCCAGCGTGTTTAGCAGCGCGATGAGCGACGGCATGGTCAGCACCGCCAGGAGCACGAACAGCATGACGAAGACGGCATCGAACAGGCGGCGGTTCTGCTCAATATAGCCTCGCCCCGATACCAGCGAGAATTGGGGATAGTCCTTCAGGATGTCCTTGACCCGCGCCTCTACATCGGCCGCGTCCGCGCCGGGAGCCAGGTTGAACTGGATGAACACGTCCTCGCTCTTGCGGAAATCGGTCTGCATGTTGGCCTGTGAGATGTAGGCCGTGCTGAGCTTGGCGTTCAGGTAGTCACCCGCCACGCCGACCACGGTATATGGCTTGACGCCCGTCGGCGTGGATAACTGCACGGTATCGCCCATGCCCAGCTTGGCCTGCGCGGCAAAGATGCCGTTGACGATGATCGCGCGGCCGTCGCTCAGCGCGGCGTAGGCCGCCTGGGCATCGCCCTCCTGGAAGGTCAGACTGGCGACGCGGGAGTACGCCTGCGGCTCGATGCCCAGCGCCACCACGGCCTGCCCGTTACCCGACGACGCCGCGTAGCGCAGGCTGCTCACTACCCCCACACCGGGCACGCCTCGGATACGATCGGCCAGGTCGCGCTTTGCCCCGATGTTGCTCTGCCACAGACCCACCGACGGCGGCATCAACAGGTAATCGCTACCCAGGCTGCGTTGCAGCACGTCCAGGAACCCGCCGCTAATCGACCACATCATGCCCGCCATAGCCACGATGAGGGCCAGACCGATCATGGTCGTGCTGGCGGTGATAGCTGCCCGCGATGGCTGCCGCTCCAGGTTGCTCTGGGCGACGGTCGACGTGCCCTCACGAGCAAAGACCATCGCCAGCAGCGCCCCGAACACGCTGGCGATGGGTCGCACCAGGATCGGCGCGATCAGCACCAGCCCGGCCATGAACAGCACGCAGCCCAGGCCGGCCAGACTCACCTGACCCGATAGCAACCCCGCGATACCCGCCAGGATGCAGATAACACCGCTGACCAGCGATACCCGCGACGGCCGCTGCGCCGCCTCAGCCGTCGGTGGCTTCAGCGCTTCCATGGGTGTGACGCGCGTCGCGCTCAGAGCGGGTAGCAGCCCGGCCAGCACGGTCACAGCCACGCCCAGCGCGAACGTACCCACGAGCAGCATCGGCGGCACGACCGGCTGACCGATTTGCACGTGCAGATACTGGCGCATCAGATTGCCCTCAAGGGCGATGATGCCTGCGCCCAGCAAGTAGCCCGAGGGCAATGCCGATGCTCGTTCCAATAACACCCTGCACGAGCCCTTCGACCAGGATGAGGGCCAGGATGGTGCGGCGGCTGGCGCCGATGGCGCGCAGCATGCCGATGTCGTGACGGCGCTCGGCGACGATGGTGCGGAAGGTGTTGAGGATGATGAAGCCGCCCATGAGTAGTGACAGGACGCCGAACAGGTTGAAGGCGGTTTGAGCCGTGCGTAGGTTGCCAAGCAACTCCGAGCCGCCCGTCAGTCCGCCCAGAGTGTAATCGTCGCCCAGGTCCGCCTTGATCTCGTCCAGGATGGCCTGCCGCTGCGCTGTGTCCGTCGTGTCCAGGTTGGCCTCGATGCTGTTCAGGCGGTCAGTCAGGTCGAGCAGCTTCTGCGCCTGATTGAGGGTTATGAGGATCTCCTCGTTGCCGGGCAGCGCCCGCGCCGGTAGCAGCCCCACCACCTTCAGCATCACGGCGCCGTCGGCTGTCGGAACCTTGAGCTTGTCGCCCACGCCCAGGCCCAGGGTCTCGGCCAGGCTCTCGGTGATGACGGCCGACAGCGGGTCGTCCGAGCGCAGGAAGCGACCCTCGCTGACGTTGTACGTTCGCAGCGCCTGGGCAGTGGCCGGGTCGATGCCAGTCAACGTTAGCGCGCTCACGTTCGCCTTACCGTAGAACTTGTCGGGGATGTTGAGGGTGCGGCTGAGAGAGCCGCTCGCCGCGCTCACCCCCGGTACACGCCGCACCGTGTTCAGCGCTGTGCGCGAGAAGGCCTCGCCGGTCCTGTGGGTGATGGTCACGTCTACCTGACCGGACGCTGCCAGGATGTTCGACTGAAACGCCTTGAGGATAGTCGGCAGCAACATGTTCATGCTGAAGATGACCAGCGTCCCCAGCGTGATGGCCAGGGTCGTCAGGGCCGTGCGTAGCCTCCGCCGGCTCAACTCCCGGGCCGCCATCGTCAACTCAAAGCTAAACATAGCGCCTCTCGCTCACGCCACGTCCGGCTGTAGATCACTCAGTCGCCGCATCGTGTCCATGACCCGCTCGGCGTTGGCAGCGACGTGCGCATCTAGCCGCATCTCCTCCACGATGATGCCATCGCGCAAGAATAGAATGCGGTCGGCGTAGGAGGCGATGCGCGGGTCGTGCGTTACCATGACCACTGCGCGTTGCCAGTCATCGGCCGTCTGCCGCAAGAGCTGCACCACTTCCTCCGACGCTCGCGTGTCCAGGTTGCCGGTTGGCTCGTCGGCCAGAATCAGCTTAGGATCGGCCACCAGGGCGCGCGCCACCGCCACCCGCTGTTGCTGGCCGCCGGACAACTGGTCCGGGCGGTTGTCCAGCCGGTTGCCCAGCCCTACCTGTGTCAGCCACTCGCGTGCCTTGGCCTTGGCCTGAGCGGGGTTCACACCGTCCAGACTCAACGGCAGCGCGGCATTCTCCGTCGCGCTCAGCACTGGGATAAGGTTGAAGAACTGGAAGATGAAGCCAATCTTGCGGCGGCGCAGGCGAGTCAGGGCGTCGTCCGACAGGGTGAGGGCATCGCTGCCGATGCGCACCACGCCGCTCGTCGGTCGTCCAGCCCACCCACCAGTGTAGCAGCGTCGACTTGCCGCAGCCGCTCGGCCCCATGATGGCTACGAACTCGCCACTATCCACATTGAATGTTGCGTTCGATAGGGCGGTTACCGCTGTATCGCCGCTGCCATAGACTTTGGTCAGATTCTCCGCTTCGACAAGAGCCGGCGTCTGTCCTCACCAATTTCAGGCGCAGGCCTCGCCGAGTCGACCTGGCGTGGCTGAGATCAGCAAGGCCAGCGAGTCTGGCGGTGCGCCCAGGACACGCTCCAGCGCATCATTGTAGGCCGCGACCGCGCTCTGCACACGGGGTACGTCTTCGGGCGCGACCTGGAAATCCAGCAGAACCTCCGCTAGGTAATCGGAAAGATCGTGTAGCACGGCCAGGGCCAGCCGCCCCGCCTGCTCTGGATATGGGGTAGTTAGCGTCCCCTCGCCGATGCCCTGGCGGATGATGACCGTTAACAGCGGCCCAATGCGGGCAAACGTTGGCGCGCACCTTCTGCCGCACCAGGGCATTCTCTCGCCCGTAATTACGCGCCAGCGGCTAACATGAAGGCTTTCTGTGCCGTCTTCCAGCGTCCCAGCGTATCGAACACGCTGCACAGCTTGTCCCGGGCGGGCAGGGTAGGGTCGTACACCAGGGGATGAGTCACCGCCTCGGCCTCGTCGAGCATACGCTCAATGAGCGCCTCTAGCAGGGCCGTCTTCGATGCGAAGTAGTGGTAGAACGCCCCCTTGGACATCTGTAGTTCGTCCAGAATGTTCTGAATCGACATCTGTTCGTAGCCCTGGGTCTGGACCAGCCCGCGCGCCGCGTCGAGAATCTCGTCGCGGCGCGCGGCATGTTGTTCGCGATTGAGCGTGCGAGCCATTGATACCTCATGATAATAGACCGACCGTCGGTTTATTATTGTGAGATGATTCTAGGCCCCCCTCCTACCCCTGTCAAGTTGCACTGTGCTATGAGGCCCCCGCCTCCTTCACGTCGTATTGAGCATAGAATGCTCCAAGCCTGGCCCGCAGCCGCCGCTCTGCATAACCACTGTCTCTGGCGTGTTCCAGCCATGGCGTGATCAGCGCGCTCGCCTCGCGCAACAATACATCCTGGGTGATTCCCACGGACTCCAGGAACGAGCGCGCATCCTGTTCGCCGTAGCGAGCGAAGAAGTGGCGCACGACCTCGGCTACCAGATTCGTGAAGAGCGGCGTCTCGCGGTAGTGTAGCCAGAACTTCTCGACCACATCCACGATGGCGCTCAGCGAGTCGACGTCTACGTAGACTGCCAGGTCTCCCACGGCCGTGGTGGCATTGGTCTCCCATGCCTCGTCACCCAGCTTGCGCATCAGGGCGGGGTCGAGCGCCGTGTTCAAGAAGGTCTCGCTCTCGGCGATGGTATCCTGGATGTTGGCATTGACAAACTTGATCAACTGCCTGTCGATGCCGCCTTCGAGCTTGGGGGAGGCCGCGTTGAGCGATCGCTTGCCCAGGCGCACCAGGGACGACGCGCCTGGGATGTTCCTGGCCAGCACGTTCTCGGTGAGCAAGAAGTTCTTGATGCCGTGATACAGGACATTCGAGATGAGTCGTGCATACACCGAGCTAGAGACTATCTGGTGGGTGATCTCGCCCCGCAGGTCTTCCAGGCCGATGATGATGGTGACTATGTCGTCGAACACCTCGCGGGTGAGTATGTCCTCGACCGGCGTGGCGTCGCGCCGGAGGGCGTCGTACACCAGTGCGACATTTTCCCGAATGTAGGCGCGCATCTCGTCCGAGATGGGCATGTCGATCGCGTTGCGGCGGACAGCGTCAAGTACCTGGGCCTCACTCAACACCGCGTTGATTCGCACCTCCCCCAACCAGTCCCACACCGCGCCGACCTCCTCCTTGACGGTCCGCTTGAGATGTTGGCGACTCAGCCGCTTCAATTCATACTGGACATGTGATTCCAGCATTGCATCAATCGTCTTCATCATTCCCGCCCTCGCTGGTTCGGCCGCGGATTTCATCGCCGGTCGGTTCAGTAATCGAAGCCTTTTTGGGCGAGGATGCCGCGCTGGTAGGGATGCTTGATCTCGCGCATCTCGGTGACGAGGTCGGCGCGGTCGATGATCTCTTGCGGCGCGCCACGGCCGGTGAGGATGAGGTGCAGCCAGGGGGGCCTGGCGTCGATGAGATCGAGAACGTCGGCGACGGGTAGCAAGCCGGTCTGCATGGCGACGTTGACCTCGTCGAGGACGATCAGGTCCCACTCGCCCGACAGCATCTCGCGGCGGGCCAGAGTCAGGGCATCGGCGGCGGCCTGACGGTGGACCTCATCGGGGAGCTTATCGCCCATGATCTTGTAGAAGCCCGCGCCCATGCGCTCCAGGCGCACGCCGGGCAGGTACTCCAGGCCGACCATCTCGCCGTACTGCCATGTTCCCTTGATGAACTGTACTACAAGCGTCCGCCAGCCGTAGCCGACCGCGCGCAGGACAGTGCCGAAGGCGGCGGTGGTCTTGCCCTTACCGTCGCCAGTATTCACGGCGACCAGGCCGGTGCGTCGCTCACGGGGCGGCGACTTGAGGGTTTCACGTTCCGTTGTCGTGTTGTCCATACTCAATCTCCCAACTGTCCAGGGTGGCATTTCGCTGTGCCTGATAGCGACCCAAGCGAACGGGACGCGGATGAAGGCTGATGGTAGAGCCGGGCGAAGGGGTCTTCGCGTTGAGGAGGGCGCGCTGCCTTTGCCTAGCCCCCGGCCACGGCGTGAAAGGCTTCCAGGCGGTCGCCGTCGGCCAGGACGTGGTCCTCGTCGACGGTCTCGTCGTTGACGGCAACGATGCGCGGGTGGCGGTCGTCCACACCGAGCAGCGCCAATAGCGCGGCTACGGTCACGCCGTCGGGGGCGTCCACCGGGCCACGCTGGGGATGGTAACGCTTTAGCTCGCCGTAGAGGGTTACGTGGACTGTCAAGACCCTCACCCCATCCCTCTCTCAGGGGGAGAGGGCGTCAGGCTGCCAAGCCAGGGCTGCAAGTATAGCACGGCACGGCAGTCGCGTCTATGCGGCGCGGCGAATGGTGGACAGGATGGCGTTGAAGGGGTCGAGCGCGCCGTAGCCCTGGATGACCAGCGGCTGGCGATCGAGTAGCAGGAAGACTGACACCGTCGGGCCAAGGGGCGTGTTGGCCTCGACGCGGCTGGCGGGGATGCCATTCACATGGACAGCCTCGATCCTGGTGACGGCTGTACCTGCGCCGCCAATGGTCGATGTAGCGATCTGGGCCAGGCTCTTGCCTTCCTGGCCCGACAGGGGGACGATGTCGATTCTGGTCTGGTCGGCCGCGACCGGCGCGCCGCCTGGCCCGGCCGCGTTGGCCGGGTAGGAGAACAGCATCGTCGGCGCAGCCGCGCCCTGGCGTGGGGTAGCCGGAATCTCGATGCGCCAGCCCGGCGGCGCGCTGATGGTGTAGGCAAGGCCCGGCGCGAGGGTGACGGTCTGGGTTTGCCAGCCAGCGAGGAGCGTGGGAGCAGCGTAGACTACCCCCGACGGCGTGCCCGCTGCCACGGCTGTCGGCGGGGCGAGCGTAGGCACAGGCGGCGCGGCGCGCGTCACGATAACGACGGGGGCGGGCGTCGCGGCGGGGCGCACGGTGGGGAAGGGTGTCGCGGGTGCGGCTGACGACGGGGCGTCGGCCACCGCGGGCCGGGTAGCCGCGCCCTGGGTCGGGAATGGCGCCGCGGACTGGCAGGCGGCGAGGTTGGTGAGGATCAGGAGAAGGGTTAGTGTCAGGAGCTTTATCCACATACAAGCTTCCTCACCATACGGAAAGACCTGACAGGTTTTCAGAAACCTGTCAGGTCTTTCGCTTGGATGAGCATATTATCCAATCACCGGCAGGTCGGGGGAGGCCATGAAGCGGCCCGGCTCCTCGGGGCGGGTCAGGTTGATGACGCTGACCTTGGCGGCGATGCGCTGTGAGATGTCCTCGTAGGCCTTCGCCGCGTCGCTGTCGGGGAAAGCTATGACAATCGGCTGGCCGCTGTCGCCACCCTCGCGGACGCGGGGGTCGATGGGGATCTCGCCCAGGAAGGGTACGTCCAGCTGCTCGGCCATGCGCCGCCCGCCGCCCGTGCCGAAGATGTCGTAGCGGTGGCCGGTGTCGGGGGCGATGAAGTAGCTCATGGTCTCCAGGACGCCCAGCACCGGCACGGGCGGCTTGATGGCCTGAAAGGCGTCGACGCCCTTGATAACGTCGGACAGGGCGACGGCCTGGGGCGTGGTGACAATGACCGCGCCGGTCAGGGGCAGCAACTGGGTCAGGCTGAGTTGCACGTCGCCGGTGCCGGGCGGCATGTCCACGATGAGGTAGTCCAGGTCGCCCCACGCCACGTCGGTCAGGAACTGGCGCACCGCGCTGTGGAGCATCGGCCCGCGCCAGACGGCGGCCTTGTTGGCGGGCATCAGGAAGCCCATGCTCATCACCCGCAGGCCATACTTCTCCAGGGGGATGATCTTGTTGCCCTCGGCCCACGGCTTCTCGTCGATGCCGAGCATCATGGGGATGTTGGGGCCGTAGATGTCGGCGTCCATGAGGCCGACGCGCGCGCCCTGGCGGGCCAGGGACACGGCGATGTTGACGGCGCTGGTGCTCTTGCCGACGCCGCCCTTGCCCGACGACACGGCGATGGCGTTGCGCACGCCGATGTCGACCTTGTTGAAGAGCTGCGTATCCTTGGGCACGCGGGAGTCGAACTTGAGATCGACCTCGCGGATGCCGGGGACGCGGGTCACGGCGGCGGTCACGTCGTCGCGGATGCGGTCGCGTAGCGGGCAGGCGGGCGTGGTCAGCACGTAGACGAGGGATACCTTGCCGTTCTCGACCTTGACGTTTTCGACCATGCCGAGGGTCACGATGTCCTTGCCCAGCTCCGGCTCGGGCACCGTGCGCAGCGCGGCCCACACCTGATCGAGGAGGGCGTCGCCCGTGCCGCCCTGGGACGGCTGATTCTCATTGTCCTTATTGCGGCCAAACTTAAACATTCACCACCTCTTTCGGCGAGGGAGTCGGTCAATCGCCCAAGCAGCGGGGGCGGGATAGCCGTCTCCCGCCCCCTGGCGTCCTGGCGTAGGACAATTATAGCATAGTCATCATAGAAAGTCGTAGGCGGCGTGGCCCTGAACGGAGAGGCGGTTGCCCTGTGCCGTGGGCCGCGTGTTTGGCGGCGTCAGAGTCCCCGCATATACTCTCCTGTACCGTACCATCAAGTCTCGCTGTCAGCCCCGCCTTCGTGGGCCGGGCTAACAAGAGAGGGTCACCTGTCAGGAGAGGAGGCGACGATGTATATGCTGCGCATCGAGCACACGGTTCTCAACTACGACGGCTGGAAGCAGGCATTCGACAGCGACCCGGTGGGGCGCAAGGCCTCGGGCGTGCGCCGCTACCGGGTTCTACGGGCGAGCGACAAGCCCGACCATGTGATGATCGACCTGGAGTTCGACACGCCGCAACAGGCCGAGGCGCTGCTGGCGGGCCTGCGGGTCGTCTGGGGTCGCATCGAAGGGCAGATCATATTGGCCCCCCAGGCGCAGATCGCGGAGATTGTGGAGACGAAGGAGTATTGAGAAGGCGGCGCGACCGTCCTGCTGACCTCTACTCGCCGGTCGTCGTCGCCACCGCCTGCCAGCACTCGCCCTCGCCGGGGCCGCCAGTGGCCTGGATACGCTCGCTCGCCTGGCATACTTCCAGATGAACACGTCAGAAGCGTCGACTTGAACGACGCTTCTGACGTGTTCCGAGTCTTGCCGACGGTCAACCACCCACCCCACCCGGCCACCCTGGCCT